>NZ_RZSA01001238.1:0-1682 GCF_003998075.1 Mesorhizobium sp. M2A.F.Ca.ET.037.01.1.1
GAACCATAGTTGTCCGAGCCGGCGAAAGCGGCGCCGGTGGCAACGAGAAGGGCGGCAGCGGTAAGAGCGATCTTGGTCATTTGAGTTACTCCAGATTTAAGAATTGAGGTTGGGATTGATGGGGACGGGAGCCGCTTAGCGGCCCCAGATGCCCTGGCCGGATTCCGGCTGGTTCTGATCAGGCGTGATGTGGAGGTCGCGCTGCTCGAACTTGCGGATCGAACCCGTGATGGTGTTGTCGACCTTGCCCGCAGGAGCGGTCACGGCCGGCTGATTGACGTTGTCGGAACCGTAATGGTCGCTGCCGGCAAAAGCGCCGCTCGTGGCGATGAGGAGGGCAGCAGCGGCAAAAGCAATCTTGTTCATTTCAGGTACTCCAGATCTCAAAAGTCGTGTCCGTCTAGTGGCGTGCCGTGATGGAAATTCGCGTCGCTCGGACCACCCCGAAATGGGTCGGCCCCGTTGCCATTTCCAATCACGTAAAGTTGTGAACCGAACCGTTCGGTTCGATCTTGAAATTGCATGGAAGGCTAAGCGGCCAGACTCTTATCGTTTTGTATCAATAGGTTACGGCGATCACCCGTCGAGATGCCAATCTGACGGGACCTGCCAGCGTTCACCATGGCTACACGAACCGTCAACATTAATTGAACCGAACGGTTCGGTTTTATCACTTGCACGACCGGGCAAGCGGCCCCGCAGGCATCATGACCGGGATGGCGGCCGCCGGGAAACCGCGTTTGCCTTGCGGGCGGATCGATACTATCGGTTGCCTCAGGGAACCAATTCGGACGCCGCCCGCCACCCTCGGCGAAGGTCGGCGCCGTTGGGAGGAAACAGCGAACGAACGATGCGGCTGCTGCTTGTCGAGGACAATCGCGAACTGGCCGATTGGCTGAGCAAGACGCTGCGCCAGGCGAGCTATGTCGTCGACGTCGTGCATGACGGCGAGGATGTCGAGCATGCCTTGGCCGCCGGCGATCACGCTCTGATCATCCTCGACCTTGCCTTGCCCCGCATGGGCGGAATGGAAGTGCTGAAAAGGCTGCGGGCGCGCGGCAACCCGGTGCCGGTGATCGTGCTCACAGCCAATGCCAGCCTCGACGGCCGGGTCAAGGGCCTCAACGAAGGCGCCGATGACTATCTGGCCAAACCCTTCCAGATCGAGGAGCTGGAGGCGCGCATCCGCGTGCAGCTGCGCCGCGCCAACGACCGCACCGCGCCGGTCATTTCCTGCGGCGACCTCGTCTTCGACACCAACACCCGCCTGTTCTCGCTTGCCGGCGCGACGCTGTCGCTGACGCCGCGCGAGCACGCGGTGCTGGAACAGTTGGTCGTCAAGGCCGGACGCACGGTGAGCAAGGCGGCGCTCTCGGCGGCGATCTACGACTTCGACACCGACGCCGACCCAAGCGCCATCGAGATCTACGTGCACCGGCTGCGCAAGAAGCTCGAGGGATCGCGCGTCCAGATCGCCACCTTGCGCGGCCTCGGCTACCTCTTGCGTCACGACGATCCGGCGCCATGAGAATCGGCAGTCTTCGGATCGGCAGCCTTCGGATCCAATTGCTGGCTTGGGTGGTGCTGCCGCTGGCCGGTTTGGCCGCCATCAATCTGTGGACCAGCCAGCGCAACGCCCTGGCGACGGCGGACCTCGTCACCGACCGCATGCTGGTAGGCTC
>NZ_RZSA01001239.1:0-1672 GCF_003998075.1 Mesorhizobium sp. M2A.F.Ca.ET.037.01.1.1
GATCTGAGCGGCCGCCTTGCCGTCCTTGACCTTCGGCTGCTGCGGCAGCACCGCGACCTTTTCTGGCGCGGGCTGCTTCGGCGTGTTCGCCGGCTTGCCGTCCGCAACCTTCGGCTCCGCCTTGCTCGAATAGGCATAAGCGGGGATGACGATCTTCTGGCCGGACCGGATGCCCTTCTTCGGATCGATCCCGTTGACCTTGGCTATAGCATCGGCCGGCACGTGGTAGTGCGCGGCCAGGCCTGAAAGCGTCTCGCCGTCCCGGACAACGATTTCGGTCGCATGTGGCGCAGCACTTGCGTTGCGGACCGCGTCAGGCTCGGCGGTCTTGAACGGTTTTGCCGGCGTGACCGTGCCGGTGGCCGTCCTGTCGAGATGCGGTGCCGGCGCAAGCGCCGGAGCCGGCGCGAGGGCGGGAGCCGTAGCGGTACGCATCGGCTTTGCCGTAGCCGGCGCCGAGGGCGGCGGCAATTGCTGGGTCGTGACCGGCTCGAGGCTGGAGCGGCTAACCGACTGGGTGTGCGTGCCATCGACCGGCGCAGGCGCGACCGTGTCGCCCGGATAGGGCTGGTCGACATTCTGCTTGTTGATGATGGCGCGCTGATTGTTGGTGGATGACGTGAAGACATCATCGACACCGTTGAAGCGCATCGACTGGGAACTGCACCCGGCCGCCGCGCCGGCAATCATCAGCACGGCGCAACCGCGCGCCAGATTGCGTCTGTTTGCTTTCAAGTGATTGAATTGCATCGCACTAACCCGCACAGACCCGGTACAAACTGGCCCTGATTAAAGCGCGTTAATGTTACTGCCGGGTTAACCCCTTAGAATCCGACGAAAATTTTCTTAAAACATTTCGGGCCGCGGGCCGGGGCAGAGATTCAGGTCAGCCCGAGTCGAGAATGGTGGTGTCCGAGAACCGGAGCGGAGCGTACTAGCAGTACGTGAGCACCGGAAGCGCAGGAGACCACCGTTCGCAGACCGGGCTCACCTGAATATCGGCCCCGCCCCTAGATCACCGCCGCGACGCTACGCAGGATCGGCTGCAGCCTGACCATGCCGATGTCCTCGCGCTCGAAGCGGCTGCCAACCTTGGTGAGCTTGGCCAGCACCTGCTCGCCTTCTTCAGGGCCGATCGGCGCGATGACGATGCCGCCGCTCGACAATTGGTCGAGCAGGAAGCGCGGCAGGCTGTCGAAGGCCGCCCAAGCGACGATGCGGTCGAACGGCCCTTCATTGGGCAGGCCGTTGGAACCGTCGGTCTGGCGGACGATGACGTTGCTGATGGCAAGCGCCTCGAAGCGCTGCTTTGCCTGCTCGGTGAGGGTCTTATAGCGGTCGATGGTGATGACGCGCGCGGCAAGCCGCGACATGACCGCTGCCGTGTAGCCCGAGCCGGTGCCGATCTCGAGCACGCGGTTGCCCGGCTCGATGTGCAGCGCGGCAATCACGGCTGCCTGCAAATCGGCGCCCTCGATCGCCTCGCCGCATTCGATCGGCAGCATGCCGTCCGACCAGGCGAGCGCGTGGAACTGGGCCGACAGGAAGCCGCGCCGAGGCGTCGCCTCGAAGGCCGCGACCAGCGCCTTGGGCGCCGTGCCCCTGCCCCGCAGCCTGAGCAGGAAAGCGGCGAAATCCTCGCGGTCGTCGATGCCTGTGTTCATGCCAAAAC
>NZ_RZSA01000123.1:0-10079 GCF_003998075.1 Mesorhizobium sp. M2A.F.Ca.ET.037.01.1.1
GCATGGCGATCCGCGCCCGTGATGGAGCAGATCGCGCTGAGCTCGCAGCCGTCGCGGAAATCGCCCTGTCTGGCTGGGACCATATCACCACTACGATTGGTCATGGGATCCAGCGCAAGGCTTGATCCTCGTGGCAACTATGGGCTGCCGTGTCAGCGATTGTCCGCCGTCGTGGGACGTACCCGGATTTCGGGGACACGCGGAGTCTTACGACGCTGAATGCGGTAGACGGCGGCAGGAGGCAAGTTTGCGAAGGTGCCGCCCAGATAGCTGGCCTCGAGGCCCAGCGGTCGAGCAGCGGTCGCGATACCGGACAGCGCGGGCCATATGTGAACTGATAAAACGCACCGTTCGCGCGAAGATGCGCGAAGGCTCCTTGCAGGATGGAATAGACCGCTCGCGGTGGCATCGACAAAAGCGGCAGGCCGCTGATCACGGCCCCTGCCGGGCTGTCACCAAAAAGCTCGATGTCGCGCAAGCGCGCCGCATCCATGCACAAGATCTTTGCGCGCGGGAAATCGGCGCTCAGCTTCGCGGCAAACTCGGCTCCCAATTCGATGAGCGCGAGGTTTTCTTCGGCGATCCCACGCCCTAACAGAGCGCGCGTGAACACGCCCGTTCCGGGACCGAGCTCGAGCACCGGTCCGGTCGCCGGGGAAATCTCCGACACGATCAAGGCCGCGAGCGCCCGTCCGGATGGTGTCACGGCCGCAACCCTGAGCGGTTCTGATAGCCATGCCCGGAAGAACTGAAGGGTCTCTGATGACCTGTTCAGCATGCTCGATCCTCGGAGGAAGTCCGGCGCCAATTGCTTCGCCCGAACAGCCGCCAGACCAGCATGGACAACGTCTCCACGCCAAGAACCAGGAGCAGGAGCTTAAGCGCGAAGGCAGATGCGTTGACGTCGGGGATCGACCGTGCGGCCGTGTAGCCCGCGGCGAGGAACGTGCCATTCCATAGCGCGACACCCAGCAGAGTGCCGGCGGCAAAGCGCCACGTGTCCAGGCGAACAACGGCAGCGGCCAGCGGCGCTACGAAGCGGACTGTAGGCACGATCTGGGCAATCAGGGACAGGCCCCTTCCGCGCGCTCGAAAGGAGGTCAGCATACCGTCGATGCGCGTCGATGGCTGACCCAGGAGTCGCCCGGTTCCATACAGGAGCTTGGCGGACACACCCTGTCCGACTGTCCGGACGACCAGAAACAGTGCAATACTGGCGACTACACTAGCGCAGGTAGTCATGATGAAAGCGGCGGGCAGCGACCAACTTCCTCCGGCCGCGGCCATGCCGATTGCAACCAGCAAGCCATGTGAAGGCAGAGCCGGGATGAAGCGTTCAGCCAGTCCGGCAGCGAACAAACCGAGCATCCCGTAAAAAGCGATCCAGTCGACGAGGCTTGCGAGCGGGTCCATCCGTCAGGCCTCCTGGATCGGAATGGCATGAAGAGGCGTCGTCGCTGCAGCGCCGAAATCGACGTCTGCCAGATTTTCCGAGACATCCCAAAGCCGGCGGGTGACATGCGGTTCCAATGCGGCCGCCGGAATTGCCGCCTCGCTCGGATAGCCGCGTGTCTCCGAAAGCCTGTCGGGACCGTAGTACCTGCCGCCGCGAGCATCAGGTGAGGTCGCCGCGAACAATGTGGGCAGTGCTCCCAGTGCCGCGGGCTGAAACAGAAACCACAAAACCGATCGCAAAAGGCCCTGGGCACTGTATCGCCCCGGTGCGTTGTGAAGAAGATCGGTTCGCGAAATCCCGGGATGGGCAGCAATACTCGTCAGGCCCCAGCCGGCTTCGTCGCTGCGGCGCTGAAGTTCGAGCGCGAACATCAGGCAGGCGAGCTTGGACTGCGCGTAGACGGGCATTGGCTGATAAGCCTTTTCGGCCTGAAGATCATCGAAATTGATAGCTGCATTCCGGCGCGCGGCGATACTGGACAGCGTGATCACACGAGGATCCCGCCCACGCCTGAGCAAAGGCAAAAGATGCGCACTCAGCGCGAAGTGGCCGAGATAGTTGGTCCCGAACTGAAGCTCGAAGCCATCCGCCGTGGTCTGGCGTTGCGGCGGCGTCATGACGGCGGCATTGTTGATCAGGGTGTCGATCCGCTCCCGGCTCTCGCGCAAGCGGTGGCCGAATGCGGCGACCGAGGCCAAATCTGCGAGATCAACAGGCTCGAAGCTCACGCTTGCCTGTCGCACCGACTGTCTTATGCGGGCAACGGCCTCATTTCCCTTGCGAGGTTTCGCCCGGCGATAATGACGTCGCCGCCGGCGCGCGCAAGCGCAAGTGCATCCTGGAAGCCGAGGCCACCGGTGCCCGTGACGACGATAGTCCTGCCGTTCTGGGACGGCATGTCCTGGGTGGTCCAATTCTTTCGCATCCGGAATCCTTTCGTTGCCTCTAGAAGGAAACCGTCTGGAGAGGCTGCAACACGGCCTCCGCAAGCGCCGCCTCGCGCATCGGTGCCGCCTTGTCCCGGTGGTCGGCATCCCTCGCCAAATCGGCAAATGCCTGCCGATTGGGGTAGCGGACGAGAGCAACCCCGTCCCAGGCCTGTCCGGGCTCTGCCGAAAGAGCCGTGAGGCCATTGCCTACATAGACTATCTCCGCTCCGAAACGAGCGACGATAGGTGTGGCGACAGCGAGGTAGTCCGCGTATCGCTCCCTGCCGCCGTCCTCTCGGAACCGCAGGAGATTCAACATGACGATGGCTTGTCCGTCGTCCTCTTTCAGGAAGCTATCGAGTGCATCTTCAATGAGTGTAAGCATACCAAGCTCGGATCTGGGGTCATTGACAGGTTCGGCCTGACGCTGCCGTTCGGGCATCAGTGCCGAACCGGCAACGCGCAGGTGGCGACCGGAAATCCAAGCTAAAGAGAGTGCCCGATGATCAGAATATCCGAACCTTCAAGAAACTTGCCTGTTCCTGCAGATGGGGGATACCTTCGGAAGGTCAGGTGCAGCTTTGGCCGCACAGACGACTGGAGGCCCACATGACGTCGGTCCGTCTGGCCGCCGTCAATGCGTAGATCGAGGATTACCCGCAGTCCTGGTTTTCCAGCCCGTTGTGCGGACTGTCTATCAATCCCTGCGGGACAAGCTGATGTTAAGCCCGCGCTTGGCGTAGGACCCGCAGCTAGCTGGAGGACATCGCCCGACAGCTCCGAGATGCCGCGCAACTTGACAAGCGATCAGACCACCAAAAGAGCTGCTCCTGGCAGTTGCCGGGAGCAGTCCCTCTCAGCACAAAGTGAGACAGCTACGCCGTCTGCACCCTGCGACCGACATATTCGCTATACATGCGCTGCTGATTCATGACGTCACGCTTCGGAGCAACGCCAAACATCCGGGAATATTCGCGGCTGAACTGGGACGCGCTCTCGTAGCCGACCTGATAGGCGGCGTCGGCGACGCTTGCATCTTCCATCACCATCAGGCGTCGCGCCTCGAGAAGGCGCAACTGCTTCTGGAACTGCAGCGGCGTCATCGAAGTCATCGCCTTGAAGTGCTGATGGAACGACGAAAGGCTCATTCGCGCCACTTCCGCCAATTCCTCCATACGCAGCGTCCGGGCGATATCTTCGTGCATGAGGTGGAGGGTTTTCGCGATCCGCGCAGCGTTCGACTCAGGCTCAGCCAACTTGCAGAGTTCACCGCCGTTCGGGCCGGTCAGGAGCCAGTAGCAGATCTCGCGCATGACGGACGGAAAAAGGATCGGGACCGCCTTGGGCGTGTCACACATCCGCAGAAGGCGAAGAACACACTCGGCCAGAGGGTCATCGACCTGCCGCACGAACAGGCATGGACCGGAGTTGGCGGGGGGCGCCGGCGGCGCTTCGAGCTGCTCCAGCACGTCGCGGATCATCGCCACGTCCAGTTCAAGCGTTAAACCGGTATACGGTGCATCGGGACTTGCCTCGACGATGTGCCCAGTCGCCGGCAGCGTCATGCCGACCGCCAGACACTCCATCGCGCCATAGCGAAGCGTGTCCTCCCCGAGGATGATTTCCTTCGCCCCCTGGAGCACGATGCAGATCGACGGCTTGTAAACCTGCCGCATCCGCATTCTCTCCTTGAATGAACGGACGATATTGAAGCTGTCGATCGGCGTCGGGAACACGCCCTGCCCACCGCCCTGGGCCTCGATATAGGCGGTGATTGCCCCGAACAGCGATGGCGGCACACGCACCTCCGGAGGGTTGCGAGGCCAGCGCAGCACATGGCCCTCAATTGACAACCTATCGTCGCCTGCAGGATTGGGCAAGTTTTTTGAGGCTTCCGGCATTCTGATCATCAGACACTCCATCTAGCTTGAGGATGCGAACCAAGCGAGGAGTGCGTGGAACATGACAGAAGCCGCTGCGCGGTCAATAGACATACAGCGAAATTTTCCGCTCCTATCAGAGAATCGCTCAAATCAATATGTGCGCGGTTGGCGCGTGGTCGCGATTTTCATGGCACTGCTTCTTATTAATGCTTTCTCACAGATCGACAGAATACTTCCCTTCATCCTTGCTGAATCTATAAAGTCGGACCTCGGGTTGAGCGACACCCAGATGGGCCTACTTACAGGTCTCGCCTTCGCAGTCTGCTATTCGCTGCTGTCGTTGCCTCTCGCCCGGGCTTCAGATCGCGGATCGCCTCGCTTCGTCTTGGTTTCGTGCATTCTGCTCTGGAGCGCGATGACGGCGCTTGGCGGGTTTGCCGCAAGCTTTCTGCTGCTGGCGCTCGCGCGTTTCGGCGTCGCGTTCGGAGAAGCCGGCGCTGTGCCTGCCGGCCATGCCTTGATCGCCAGAAAGATCCGGCCCGAGCGCCGGGGCCTGGCGATCGGTCTTTTCGCGATGGGCATCCCACTCGGCACCATGGTCGGCTTCGCCGCCGGCGGGGCGATCGGCGATACGCTAGGATGGCGCACGGCCATGATCGGCGCCGGAGCGATCGGCGGGCTGATCGCCCTGTTGGCATTGGTTATCGTGGGGCCGACCCCGAAGCTCGATCGCACGGTCGCAAATAGCGAACCTTTCGTAGAATCCAGTCTCCGATTGTTGGCGTCCCCGGCGTTTCGCTGGCTGTTCATCGGCGCCATTTTCCTCGGCTTCGCCGCGACACCCTTCTACGCCTTCTCCGCTCCGTTTCTCATCCGCACGCACGGGTTTAGCGCGAGCGAGGTGGGACTGGCCTTTGGCCTCTTGCAGGGCCTGATGGGTATTATCGGCACGCTCCTGGGCGGACGCTGGTTCGACCGCGCGGTGAGCTCAGGCACTGGAAGGGTGCTCGGACCGCCTGCCATTCTCCTCCTGATCGCCAGCGCAACCACAAGTGCAGCCTTGTTCGCGCCGGCCGGTTGGTTGTCGATCGCCCTGTTGGTGCCGGGAATGCTGTCCTTCTCGTTCATGCTGCCATGGGCCTTCGGCGCTGCCCATCTCGTGGCCGGCGAGGATAAGCAAGCGCAGGCGTCCAGCCTCGTGATGATCGGCTCCGGCCTTCTTGGGCCGGCGCTCGGGCCTCTCATCGTCGGCATGGTCAGCGACGCGGTGGCAACTGCGCAGGGGCCCAATGGCCTTGGCTTTGGGCTGCTGGTCGTCCCGATCGCTAGCGTCCTGACAGGCATCGCCTTGCTGGTCGCAAACCGGCGCATTGCCGCCTCGCTGGGAAGGCGGTGACTCTCATCTCCTCCCGACCGGCCGACAAGCCCTGGCCCGCGAATCGCCGGGCGTGGCCGCAAATATCGCAAAGCAAACCACTCGTATCGACAAAGGGACCGTCGAAATGTCCAATGCTGACAGCTCACGCCGCGCCTTCATGGCCCTCGCGGCCGCCGCTCCTGTGGCTCTCGCCCTGGCAAGCACGGCTTCGGCGCAGGCAGCCATGGGCAGCCCAGCCGCTCTCCCAGGCGCCGGCAGGGCGGCCGTCGTCACCGGCTCGTCGCCAGGCATCGGCGCTGCCACCGCCATGCGTCTGGCGCGCGATGGTTTTGCCGTCACCGTTAACTACCTCACGAACCGGGAACTCGCCGCCCGCGGGGGGGCGCGCCATCGCTCGCCAGGCCGACGTCGCCGATCCCGCAGCGGTCAAGGCTCTTTTCGACGCCAACGACCAAGCGTTCGGGGGCGTCGATGTGGTGGTCAACAACGCTGGTGTCATGAACGTCGGCCCCTTCGCCCAGATGACGGACGCGGCCTTCGACCGAATGATGGCCACCAATGTCAAAGGCAGCTTCAACGTGCTGCGCGAAGCGGCGCGACGTACGCGTGACGGCGGCCGGATCATCAGCCTGGCCTCAAGCATCATCAAGACGCCACCTCCAGGTACGGGCGCGTATGCCGCCACAAAAAGCGCCCAGGTGCTCTTTTCCAGCGTCCTTGCGAAGGAACTGGCCGGTCGCAACATCTCGGTCAACGCAGTGGCGCCCGGCGCCGTCGACACGCAACTCCTCCGTCAGCACGGCGAAGAAGCGCTTCGCGGAATTCCCGAACAAACCCCCCTCGGTCGCCTGGGCCTGCCGGAAGACATCGCCAGCGTCATCGCGCTTCTCTGCTCGCAGGACGGTGCCTGGATCGACGCTCAAACCGTATTCGCGAATGGCGGGTTGGGGTGACGGAAAACCGCCTGCTGATTGCAAACTGGCGCATCGCCGCGTCGCTAGGATGGACCGCGGGGCAGTGGTCGTCTGCTTTCCGGCGATGGCAAAGCCGGGCTCAACGGCTGAAATAGGCGCAAAGCTGCCGTTACGCTACTTTTGTTGCTTTGCGGCAAGAAGCTGCCCATCAGCCGCAAATGGGGGCGGCGTCCAGCCCTAAGCCGGAATGGTCAACTGCTGCCGATAGAGTTTGGGTGCTTCTAGCCAGGCATACCTCTGCTATGCCCCGGCAAGCTCATCAGAGGCTTCCTCGACACCGCGTGCAGCAGCCCGTTCGAGCCAAATGCGAGCAGCAGCCGGGTCTTGATCGCCGGCAATGCCCCTGGAGAGATAGCGGCCAAGCATGAGTTGGGCATGTCCGTGGCCCCTTTCGGCGGCGGCTGCAAACCACTTCTGCGCCGCTTTGTAGTCGAGCGACACGCCCTGCCCGGTCTCATACAATGCGCCGATCGCGAACATCGCCCCGGCATGGCCTGCGGCGGCGGCTTGCTTGAAGAGATGTGCCGCGGCTATCAAAGAGCGTTCTCCGCCGCGGCCGTTGTAGAGCATTTCGGCAAGAGCCACCTGCGCATCGACGATGCCTGCCCCGGCCGCCCGCTCAAACCAGAGGCGGGCCTCCCTCTGGTCGGCCGCCATGCCCCGACCATCCTGTAGCATTCGGGCATACATGTATTGCGCCTCGGCCACGCCCTCGGCCGCGCGGGCTATCCAATGCGCTGCGCGCTCTTGATCCTTGCGCACACCAAGCCCGTTGGCGAAGCAGAGACCGAGATTGAACGCAGCGACCAGGTCGCCCGATGACGCACTTGCCCCGAACCATCCAGCTACGCTGATTTCATCATCTGGTTCGCCCCCACCGTCAAGAACCAGGTTTGCGAGATCAACCTGGGATTCACGATTGCCGCTGGCGGCGGCGGCACGCAGCAAGCGTGCACCTTCCTCGGCGTCCTTAGCCACGCCATTGCCCGACAGATAGAGCGATGCCAAGGCCCGGGCGGCCGGTTGGTGGCCCGCATCCGCGGCCCGCCGGTACCACGTCGCGGCCTCGGCATAGTCCCGCTGGGGGTTGCCGGCATAGAGTTCGCCGACGCGATAAGCGGCATCGACATTTCCCGTCAGCGCGGCGCGGCGCATCCAGGCTTCCCCAGCGACGGCATCCTGATCCACCAGGCTACCCTCGATCAGGGCTAGCGCGAGCCGGAATTGAGCGGATGCGTGCCCATTCTCTGCGGCCTCTCGATAGAGTCTCTGAGCCGCTTCCAGATCGACGGGCACGCCCACTCCGTGCTCGCTGAGGATGGCAAGCAGATAGAGCGCAGTCGGCAGGCCGGCATCCGCGGCGCGCCGGACCTCGGCGGCAATCCTGGCTCGCTGCTCCGGTTGCCGCAGCCGGGCCAAGGAAAGGGCAAAGCCGAGGCATCCTTCAGGACAGCCGGCCGCCGCGGACTTCTCGTACCAGCCATGCGCTGCATCGAGATCGCGCATCGCCTTGGGCCCTTTGCTCAGGATGTAGCCAATTAGTGCCTGCCCTGTTGCAGAGCCCGCCTCAGAGGCCTTCCGCGCGAGTTCGAGCGCTGCCGTGAAGTCCGACTCTCGCGAGGAATCCCGTTCGAACAAGCCTTCGGAACCTGATTCCTTGCCTGCAAGCCCTGCTATGCACAGCGCGGCAAGCAGCGCCTGCGCATCGGGACTGCCGCGATTGGCCGCTCGCCGCAGCCAACGCGCCCCTTCCGAGTGGCTCGGCGGGACGCCGGTGCCCTCCAAGTAGCAACGGCCGACCCGATATTGTGCCTCCACAATGCCGGCGCCTGCCGCGATAGCCATCAGCGCAAATGCCTCCGCAAGCCTGCCGCTGTCGGAAAGCTGGATCGCCCGGCGAAGCGCCAGCGCGGGACGGAAGCGTCCAGTCAGGCGGTCGAGGATAGCCATCCTAGGGCTCCCGCATCGCTTCCTGTCCAATCGGCAGCATGGCGCCAAGCATGTATTTCAGCACGGTACGCCGGCCGACCTTGACATCGGCGGTGACAGGCATGCCGGGGCTGATCGCGAAACCAGCTGGCAGGCTGTGGAGGGCGACATCGTCGATCGAGATCTGCGTGCGATAGAATTGATCGGTATCCGCCGGAAGCATGGCCAGCGAGCTGTTTGGATCGCGTGCCTGCTCCCTGGCCGAGAATGAATCCGGGCTGACTGTGCGAACAGTGCCGTGAGCCACGCCATATTGCGAATAGGGGAAGGTATCGAATTTGATGGCCACGGGATCGCCGACATGGACGAAGCCGCTGCTGCGTCCGACGATGTTGGTCTCGACCTCAAGCACCGCATCGGCGGGAACCAGCGTGATCAAGCGCTCGCCGGACTGCAGGACCGCGCCGACGGAAACCTTGGCCACCGATTGAACCGTGGCGTCGGCCTCGCTTTTCAACTCCACCAACTGCTTGCGCAGCTTCGCCTTGTTGAAAAGCTCGCGGGCATCCGACATGCGCGAGTGGGCTTCCGACAGGCTCTGCGAGACGTCGGCACGCCAGCTTTGAATGTAGCCGTTGCGCTCTGCATCGACCGCTGCCTGCTGGCGCTTGGCGGCCTCGGTCGTCTGCACGGCGTTGGCGAGCGATCGTGACATCTCCGCCGAATTGTCCTCGGCGAGAAGCGTGTTGAGACGGCTCCCAACCTGTCTTTCTTCGAGTTGCTGGCGCATCTTTTCGATCGACGCTGCGACGGCGAGCCGCTGCCGATAGCCGTCTGCATCGGACTGGGAGCGCGAGATGACGGAGCTCAACTCGTCACGCTGCCGGTCGAAGCTTTCCAGCTTGGCATCGTAGACCGCCTTGCGCCGATCGAAGATCGAGGCCTGCAATGTCCAGCTTGGGTCTAGTCCATCATAGCTGAACGGCTTGCCGTCGGCTTCCGCCCTCAGGCGCGCCACTTCGGCTTCGAGCGTGGCGACCTGGGTGGCCAGCGCGGTAAGGTCCGCCGAGGCGAAGGTGGCATCGAGGCGCGCCAGCAACTGGCCCGCCTTCACACGCTGCCCCTCGCGCACCTCGATCGAGCGGACGATCGCAGTCTCCAAGGGCTGGACGACGATGTTGGGCGATTGCGAGACTACCAGCCCCCGTGTTGTGACAACCTGGTCGACAGGGATCAGCGCTGCGAGCGCGATCAAGGCGACGACCATGCTGGAGATGATCCAGACGATGCTGCGTGCGACCCGTGGAATGGGCGCGTTGACGACCGCCGTCGATGGCCACTGGAATTCGAGGATGGCAGGCGCCGTCGGATCGCCGGCCTCTCGCCGGCGCCGGCGGACAGGAAGGGTTGAATAGGTTGTGCTGCTCATGGCCGGCCCAATCTAAGCAAGCCTGGGCGGAACGGCCGCCAAGCGGCCGTGCCGACCGTCAAGATGTCGGTTTTGCTGCAGCCAAAGCTGGCGGTAGAGTG
>NZ_RZSA01001240.1:0-1668 GCF_003998075.1 Mesorhizobium sp. M2A.F.Ca.ET.037.01.1.1
GAGACAGAGCATGAGTATGCCGATCAACGGCGAGATGCCAAGCGCCTTGCCGGTAATGAGCAGGAAGCCCAGCGCGCCGCCGACCGAGAGCGGCAACACGACCAGGATGGTCACCGGCTGCACGAAGCTGCGGAAGAGCAACACCAGCGTCAGGTACATCAGGATGATGCCCGCGGCGATTGCGGTGGCGAAGCCGGAAAAAAGCTCCTGCATGCGTTGGGCATCGCCGCGCGCCAGTTCATGCACGCCCTGCGGCAGGCTTTTCATCGCGGGCAGGGCGCGGATGGCTTCGGCCGCTTGGCCGAGCGTCAGGCCGGAAAGATCGGCCTCGACCGTGGCGCTGCGGCTTCTGTCGACACGCGTGATGCTGTTTGGGCCGGCGTTGAAGCCGATATCGGCGACTGCGCCAAGCGGAACCACGCCCTTGGTGCCGGTCAGCGGCAGCATAGCGAGCTTTGCCGGATCATCGATGGCGCCGTCCGGCACGGTGACGATGATCGAGACCTGACGGTCGCCGAGATTGAATTTCGCCAGGCTGGTGTCGGTGTCGCCGATGGTGGCGATCTTGACCGTAGCGGCGATCTCGGTCGGCGTGACGCCGAGCTCGGCTGCCTTGGCGCTGTCGGGCCGCACGATGAGCTCGGGCTTGGTGGTGGCCGCGGTCGATGTCGGATTGATCAGCCCGGGAACCGATTTCATCGCGTCGATCAGCGCATCGCTGGCCTTTTCGAGGGCTTCGCCATCGTCGCCGACTAGCGTGATCGACACCTTGGCGCCGGAGAAGCCGTCGGCGCCGAACTGGATGCGGGCGCCGGGAATGCCGTTTAGCTTCGGCGAGGCCTCGGCCTCGAATTGCTGCTGGCTCATCGTCCGCTCGGCGCGCGGCTTCAGGTTGACCGTGACGGTCGCCGTCCGCACTTCAGCCGAGCTCGAGCTTTGGCTGGGTCCGCCGCCCGAAGAAGCAGCTGTGCCGATCGTGGCAAACACGCTTTCGACGGCCGGCTCCTTCTCCAGCCGTCTGGTGATGTCCTGCACCACCGCCGTGGTCTGCTCGATGGTGGAGCCGGGCTGCAGCTCGACCGAGATCATCGAGCGACCGCGGTCGGCCGCCGCCATGAACTCGGTCGGCAGATGTGTCGCCAGCATCATCGAGCCGGCGAAGAAGGCAATGCCGGCGAGAAGCGTGATCCAACGGTGGTCGAGCGCCTTGCGCAGCAGCCACAGATAGGTCGGCACCCAGGCAGGCGTATCGTCCTCGTCATGGCCACCGGCGCGCACCAGATAGGCGCCCATCAGCGGAGTGAGCATGCGCGCCACCAGGAGCGAGAACAGCACCGAGACGCAAACGGCGACGGCGAAGGAGAAGAAGAACTTGCCGGGAACGCCGGGCATGAAGGCCACGGGGAGGAACACGGCGACGATGGTGGCGGTGGTCGCCACAACGGCGAGACCGATCTCGTCCGCCGCTTCGATTGCCGCCTGGTAGGCGCTGATGCCGGTCTGGCGCATGTGGCGCACGATGTTCTCGATCTCGACGATGGCGTCGTCGACCAGGATGCCGACAACCAGCGACAGCGCCAGCAAAGTGATGTTGTTGAGCGAGATGTCGAAGGCCGCCATCACCGCGAAGGTCGGGATCAGCGACAGCGGCATCGCCACCGCCGACAC
>NZ_RZSA01001241.1:0-1668 GCF_003998075.1 Mesorhizobium sp. M2A.F.Ca.ET.037.01.1.1
ACAAAACGACGCCCCGCATCCATGATGCCAGTCTCTCGCCAAACCATCGCCGGTCCTCCCGGCTGGCAAGAAAACTGTCACCCATCTAATCGGTCCATTCTGTTACCTATCTATCCGGTTCGGACACGGCCAGCCCCTTCGCCCCGTTTACGGGGAGAAGGTGCCCGAAGGGCGGATGAGGGGCAGCGCCAACGTCGCCGATTGGATAGGTTTCAGCGTGCCGTCCCGTATAGCAATCCTTTGGGATCGATCTGTGGCTTTCTGCCGGCGACGACATCCGCCAGGAATTGCCCCGAGCCGCAGGCCATCGTCCAGCCGACATGACCGTGGCCGGTGTCGAGATAGAGGTTGCGGTATTTCGCCTGGCCGATCACGGGAACCGAGTTCGGCATCATCGGCCGCAATCCCGCCCACAGCACGGCTTTCTTCTCGTCGAAGGCTCCCGGGAAAAGATCCTTGCCGGTTTCCAGGATGGTCCTGAAATCGCTGGGCTTGAAGCTGCGGTCGAAGCCGGTGAACTCGGCCGTCGAGGACATGCGCAGGCGATTGCCGAGCCTCGAATAGCCGATCAGCCGGTCCTCGTCGGCGCCGCCCATGGTCGGGCCCTTGCTTTCGTCCTCCAAGGGAATCGTCGCGGTGTAGCCCTTCACCGGATAGACCGGCAGGTCGATGCCGTAGCGGCGGCCGAGCAGACCGCTTTCCGGTCCCATGGAGATGACGACGGCGTCGCCGGTGACCGGGCCGGCCGAGGTCATGACGGCGCGCGCCCGGTCGCCCTCGATGTCGAGGCCCTGGATTGTCGTGCCGAACAGGAATTTCACGCCGAGCTTCTCGGCGGCATGGGCGGCGAGCCTGTCGGTGAACTGCTTGGAATCGCCGGTCTGGTCGATCGGCGAATAGACGCCGCCGGCGATCTTTTCCTTCACGCCGGCCAGGCCCGGTTCCAGCTCGATCAGGCGCTCGCGACCGACGATCTCGATCGGCAGACCGTGCTCGCCGAGATAGCGGTAATTGTCGATGCCGGTGTCGAGGCTCTTCTGCGAGCGGAAGAAATAGAGGATGCCCTTCCTGCGCTCGTCGTAGTGGATGCCGGTCTCCTCCGACAGTTGATTGATGCACGCGCGGGAATGCAGCGCGAGCCTGAGCTTGATGTCGGTGTTGGCGCGCAGCCGCTTCACGGTGCATTCGCGCAGGAAGCGCAGGCTCCAGGCATAGAAATAGGGATCGAGGCGGAGTCTCACCTTGATGCCGAGATCGTGGTTCCAAAGCGCGCGCAGGAAGGTCTTCAGCGCGGCGGGCGAAGCCCAGGCGGTGGCGTCGCCGGGCGACACCAGGCCGGCATTCGACTGGCTGGTGCCTCGGGCCGCCGCCTCGTGGCGCTCGATCACCGTCACCTCGTGACCGTCCTTGGCCAGATAATAGGCGGCCGCCGTGCCAACCACGCCGGCGCCGAGAACCAGGATCTTCATGCCGTCCCCTCAAGCATCATGGCGGCGGCACACCCGGAGGGCACCGCCGCATGAGGCTCAATACCGCTTCCAAAGGCGCCGGACGAGCCCTAGGCCCAACAGCTGGACTTTTTGTCTTGACCCAATTCCGGACGGAAAACCGCTACACACTTTTCCTGGAATTGCTTAGCTTCTCACGGAATTCTTGCCCGTCAGGATG
>NZ_RZSA01001242.1:0-1666 GCF_003998075.1 Mesorhizobium sp. M2A.F.Ca.ET.037.01.1.1
GGCGGCGGCGGTGCGACGCGGCGTCGCCCAAGTCGTGGTGCTTGGCGCCGGCCTCGACACTTTTGCGCTGCGCAATCCATATCCCGACCTCGCGGTCTTCGAGGTCGATCACCCGGCGACACAGGCTTGGAAGCGCCAACGCATCGCCGAAGCCGGTCTTGCCGAGCCGGCCGGCGCCGCCTTCGTGCCGGTCGATTTCGAACGCCAGAGTCTGGCAGGCGAATTGGCGGCGGCAGTCTGAAAGCGAACGAGCCGAGCTTTTTCATCTGGCTGGGCGTCGTGCCCTACCTGACGCGCGAAGCGATTTTTGCCACGCTTGGCTACATTGCCGGCCTCGCCGGCTCGGAGGTCGCCTTCGACTACAGCGAGCCGGCCGGGAATCGTGGCGCCGCGGGCCGAGCGACGCTTGCCTTCTATGCGGCGCGCGTCGCGGCGGTCGTCGAGCCCTGGATCAGTTTCTTTGTTCCCGATGAATTGGCGAAGTCGCTCGCGGATCTCGGCTTCGACGATATCGAGGATCTCGACAACGGCGACATTGCCGCCCGTTTCGCCAAGCTGCCGAGCACCAAAAGCAATTCCGGCGGGCACATCCTGCGCGCCCGCCGCAGCATCTGAGAGAGGCTACTTCACCAGTTGCGGCAAATCTTCAGGAACGCCGCGCGCGTCGCGAGACCTTTCGGCTGGTCGGCACGCTTGGCATCGACGACCAGCCTTGCAAAGACGATGCGGCGCCCGCCCTTCTCGGCCCAGCCGACGAACCACCCAAGCGAGCGCCTGCCATCCTGGCCAAGCCGGGTGCTGCCGGTCTTGCCCTGCACCGTCCAGTCTGCTGCCGCGAAGGTCGGCAGGATTGCCCTGGTCATTTCATGCGCCTTCGCCGACACCGGCATCTTGCCGGCGAGCAGTTGGCGCAGGAACGCCGTCTGCTCGACCGGCGATATTTCGAGCGAGGAATTGATCCAGGATTGCGTCAGTCCGTTATCCTTGCCGGCATCGCCCGAGACGTCCTTGTTGCCATAGCCGAATCTCGACACGTAGCCGGCGAATTTTTCGGCGCCGAGCCGCCGCGTGATCTCGCGCGAGTACCAGACGATGGAATCGCGTTCCCAGATCGTTGGATCGACGGTCTTCTGGTCGCGCTTCGCCGCCTTGAATTCCGGCTTGTAGCCCCAGCTCGGCGTGTGCACTTCGCTTAAGATGCCTGCGTCATAGCCGATCAGCGCCAGGGGCACCTTGAACGTCGAGGCCGGACTGACGCGCTGATCGCAGACGCCGTCCTGGTAAAGCGTGGCGCCGCTTTGCGCATCCTGGATCAGCGTGCAGCGGATGTCGTTGAGCGGCGCCGATTGCGCCCGCACCGGCAAGCCGAGCATCCAGGCCAGAAGGAAAAGGACGATGGCAAAAATGAAGGGATAGCGGTCCATCTGGCGCATGGCGAAGTCACTCCGGTATGAGATTGCGGGAGCGGCTTAGCGAGGCGACTTGTCTCGATTTTGTCTCAAATTGGCAATGTTTGTGCAGCTTCGCGTTAACCCTACCGGACCGTTAAAATCCGGTCCGCATCACGGCGAAGCAATCAGATTTCGGGGTCGCCGCGCCTTTTGCCGATCCGCCAGTAGCGCCAGGGCATGAACCAGACATAGCGCGCCGCAAGCACCTCCGGCTG
>NZ_RZSA01001243.1:0-1663 GCF_003998075.1 Mesorhizobium sp. M2A.F.Ca.ET.037.01.1.1
CACGCCGACCTTGAACCCGTCGGCCGCCAGGCGCTTCGCCGCCGCCGCCCCCATGCCGCTGCCGCCCGCCGTCACCAGAGCTACTTTTTCGCCTGCCATGTCGCTGTCCACTCGTTGGAATTGTTGAAAGCGATCCTGTTAGCATGCGCGGGGCAGGTGATGAACCGGATTGGATTGCGCCAAGGCGATTAGCGAAAGCCGCGGAGCGCCTAATCTCCCTCCTTGTGGGGGAGATGGACCAGAGGGGGGCGCTGTCCCGCCAGCGTATCAGCGGTGTCCATGTCTCCACTACCAATAGGTGGGCGTCCAGGCATTGCCAGCGCCGCGTTCCTTCGCGCCCCCTCTGTCCTGCCGGACATCTCCCCCACAAGGGGGGAGATCAGCAGCTTCGGCGCCTCGCTCAAACCTAAAAAACACCCATCAGCGCCTTCGAAACCCTCGCGCAGCGCCCCGGCGTCACATCGCCCGGCTTCAAGGGCACGCCTTTTCCCGGCGCCACCGCCGGCTCGTACCAGCTCCGCAGCGCCTGGTCGGCTGCGCAATAGCCCCAGTTCACCAGGTCGACCGTCTCTTCGCTACCTAGGAAATGCAGTGAGGTGCCGATATCCGCCGGCGCGGTCGCGGCGGTCTGCACGAAATTCGGCTCGCTCGCGTCCGGCTTGCTGGCGATCGACCAGAAGACGCCGCGCGTTGCCGCATAGTCGGGCCGGGTCGTGTCTTCGGGCAGGCCGCGATCGTCGGCGTCCTTGGCCGCCTGGAAGCGCGCCACCAGGTCCCGTCGCCGCAGTGAGCGCACCTGGTTGTCGGTGGTGTCGAGCACGCGTTTGAGCTGCGAGAACCAGTTCCAGTAGCCCGCCTTCGAAGCCTGCCAGGGCGCGCCGGCGTCGCTCACCAGCAGCCAGCGGCAGCGCTTCAGCGCCGGCTCGATGCCGTGATTGTCGTAGACGCCGCCATCGGTGAGCACGGCGCGGGAAGGCGGAACCGGCGCGCCGACCGAAGGGTCGAGCTTATCGTTCTTCCACACGAAGGGCGTGAGGTCGAGCCGAAGCGGCGACAGGAAAGGCGGGAAAGCCGAGGAGGCAGCCACCGCGAGAGCCACCGGCAGGTCGGCGTTGTACGCGACGCCAATGCGATAGTCGGCCACGTAGCGCCGCGACAGGCGAAACAGCGAGCCGGTGCCGAGATTGCTCGAGCAGAACACGAACCAGGGCTTTTCCGGCAGGCTCTTCAACATCGGCCTGGAGCCAGCGAACAGGCGCCGCTCATAGCAGGCGGCGACTTCTCGCGCCGCGCTCGAAAACGGGTTGAGCAAGCCCTTGAAGATCGACGGCGCATCGACGAAGACCTGCGAGAACTCCAGGATCCTGTGCAGATAGATATCGAAATTGCTGGCGACGCCGGCCGCGAAGACGAAGCGTGGCCAGAGCACCGCCAAGAGCCCGGCCGCAATCGAGCCGCCCGAAACCGAGCTCACCATGTCGAGCTTCTGGAGCAGTCCCGCCTCGTTGAGACGGCAGAGCGCGCCGGCGTGGAACAGCATGGCCCGGTAGCCGCCGCCCGACAGGCAGAGGCCGAGGTCGTAGCGCTCGGCCTTGCCATCGATGCTGGCCGCGCCGCCTGGCGCCGCCCCGGTACCGCGCGCTGCCGTCACACTGGCCATGAA
>NZ_RZSA01001244.1:0-1661 GCF_003998075.1 Mesorhizobium sp. M2A.F.Ca.ET.037.01.1.1
ACGCACTCCTGGTCGATCGGCAGACAATTGTCGAATTGGGCGGTTTCGATGTGTCGCTGCGTACCTGCGAGAACTGGGATCTGTGGCAGCGCGTCGCACGGCTAGGGAAGAATTGGGTGATGGTCGACGAGCCGCTGGCTTTCTATCAGACCAGCCCCAACTCGCTCTCGCGTAATTCGAGGCAGGTGCTGGCAGATGCGGAAATCGTGATCGCCCGCGGTTTTTCTCCTGATCCCAGGGTCAAACACCCGGCATCGGCTCACGCCAATGGAGCGGTCGAGACGATCGGCCGCTCCGCATCTGAAGCCCTCGCGTGGTTCGCGTTGTGGAACGCCGCGTCGGATTGCGGCAGCGGCTCGCGTTCGATCGACCCGCAGTCCCTGCGCGCGCTCCCCGCGCAACGCAAGTGGGCGCGACAGATCGCCGAGGTGGCCTTGGATGGCGTTATGGCAGGAAGCCTGTCGGCGCCGGCGCAATTGGCTGCCAGATGGGACAGGTTCGGCGGCGCCCTCACCGGGTTGATCACCAGGCTCGGAAAGGTTTGGGAAAATTCCGTCGCGGCTCGCCGCGTCCAGTATCACCTCGAACAGATGCTTCTCGACTTCGACGATCTCGCCGCGCCGCGACGGCTGGCGCTGACACTTGGACTTCGGGTCGATGCTCGAAATCCAGCCGCGACCCAACTTCCGGAAGGAATCGATCAAATCTATGCCTGGCTGATGCGGGACGCCCAGATCGAGGCTCGCGTGCAGTTTGGCGTGCTCGGGACCGTGGCAAGGCATCACTGGATTGAATTGACCGCAAATGTCGTGGCGCCGGACCAACTGACACGCGGGTCAGATCCGGACAGCCACTTCGGCAAACTCGAGCGATTGGCCGCGAAAGCGGTGGAGCTGGTACGGTCGAACGCCGAACCCACCGAGCCGCCTCCAGCGCCGCGCCATGCACGGGCCGCGGATGGGCGCGACAACGATCGCACGTCGTTCTGGAATGGCTATTTCGCGATCGAGGATCCCTGGAACTACGGTTCGTCCTATGAGCAGGAAAAATATGAGCGGCAGCTCGAAATTCTCCCTGCCGGCCACATCGACCGAGCGCTTGAACTGGCCTGCGCTGAGGGCCATTTCACGCGACAGCTCTCGCCTCGCGTGGGTCATCTGACCGCAACCGACATCTCCGCCATAGCCATCGAGCGAGCACGCGAACGGTGCAGCGATCAGTCTAATGTTGAATTCGGCGTGCTGGATTTCGATGCGGACACGCTGCCGGGCGGGATGGATCTGATCTTTTGTTCGGAAGTGCTCTACTACCTGGATGATCTCGATGAGTTGCGGCGCATCGCTAAGAAGATCGTCGAGGCGTTGGCGCCTGGCGGCAGTTTTGTCACCGCGCACGCATTCGTGCTGCGCGACGATCCGAAAAGGACGGGCTTCGACTGGAACACATTCGGTGCGCAAGCGATCTCGGAGACGCTGTCGGCAACCGAGGGCCTGGTCCTCGAGCACTCGATCCAGACCGAACTCTATCGCATAGACCGTTTCCGCCGCCTGTCGCCGGGCGAGGTGGCGACCGAACCGAGGATTGACCATTTGCCGGTCCGCGCCCGAGTCGAAATCGGGGTCGCGCGAAAAGTCGTCTGGGGGGGGGCGCGGGCCTTGCGC
>NZ_RZSA01001245.1:0-1658 GCF_003998075.1 Mesorhizobium sp. M2A.F.Ca.ET.037.01.1.1
ACGATCGAGCCGATGCCGGCGATCACCATTACCTTGACCACCGAGACCGACGAAAAAATGCGGTTGAAAAACAGGAACATGCCGACCTCGGAGACCACGCCCCAGGCCCATAGCAGGCCGACGACGGAATCGCCGATGCCGATCGACTTCCAGTAGATCGAAACGAAGCCGTAGAGGAAGGCGTGGCTGGCGGTGATGACGCCGACACCGAGCGTGAAATAGAGGAAATAGGCGTTGAACAGGCTGGGGGCCTTATGCTGGATCTCGGTGGCCGACAGCGGCGAGGCCTTGCGCGGCCGCCCCATGCGCGGTGCCGCCAACGCCGCCACCAGGGCCGCGCCGAGCGCCACAAAGATGATCACCGGAACCGCCTGCGGGCCGGTGGCCGCCAGGATGAATCCACCCGCGATATTGGCGCACAGATAGGCGATCGAACCCCATTTGCGCATCGTCGTGTAATTCGAGCCGAAGCGGCGCACGCCCGACAGTGCCAGCGAATCGGCCATCGGTGAGTGCGGCGTCCAAACGATGGTGAGCAGCAGCGACACGGCAAGCACGATCGCGTAGGCGGCCGGCAGGAAATAGCCGGCCGAGACAACCATCGAGGCCGCGACCAGCGCGATATAGACATTGGCGCGGTCCTTCGCCCGGTCGGCAAGCGCCGTCAGCATCGGCGTCGTCACCACGCGCAGGAACATCGGCGCCGCCAGGATGACGGCGATCTGCTCGGCATGAAACCCCTTCGCCTGCAGCCAGAGCGGAAAATAAGGCAGATGCGTGCCCTGTGACACGAACAAGGTGGCGAAGATCAGGCTGATGCGCAGTTCGAAATGGCTGGGCTTGATGCGTTGTTCGGGCGAGAGCGGCGGCAGCGACATGAATCGATCCAATTACGCTGCAATCGACGGCCTGCAACGCGTTTCGATCCCTAACATGCGGCAAGGCAGGGCGGAACTGCCTGGACTAATCGATCAAGGGCAAAGCTGTTGAAGACCGCGTCCGGCACGGGATATGCCGCGCTTCGGCTTCAATGAACAACGCGCGCAAAGAGGCTCCAACCGCGGCCGATCTCTGATCGGCAGGCGCGTTCAGGCCGCTCGCGCCGCCCTGCCCTTGAGGTCGATAATGTCGACCGGAACCAACACATCCTTCCCAGTTGAAGATTCCGGCAGCACATGCGCCCAGGTCAGGATCTCCAGGCGGCCGTCGAAGTGCTCGACCGCCGCCGTGCAGCTTTCCACCCAGTCGCCGGTGTTGATGTACTGTACGTCGCCATAGCTTTCGATCGCGGCGTGATGGATGTGGCCGCAAATCACGCCGTCGACATGCGAGCGCCGCGCTTCCTCGGAAAGCACGGTCTGGAACGAGCCGATGAAATTCACCGCGTTCTTCACCTTGACCTTGGCCCAGGACGAGAACGACCAGTAAGGCAGGCCGAGCAGATGGCGCAGCTTGGTCACGACGCGGTTGATCAGCATCGCCGTGTCATAGGCATAGTCGCCGAGATAAGCGAGCCAGCGCTGGTTGTGCACTACCGTGTCGAACTGGTCGCCGTGGATGACCAGCAGGCGCCGGCCGTCGGCGGTCTCGTGGATGGCGCGGTCGGCGACGACGATGCCGCCGAAATGCACGCCCTGGAACTGGCGGGCGAAATTGTT
>NZ_RZSA01001246.1:0-1648 GCF_003998075.1 Mesorhizobium sp. M2A.F.Ca.ET.037.01.1.1
GGGTGACGGTGAGCACCAGGTCGGTGGCGGTGACGCCTTCCTTGAGCCTGCCGGTGAGGCGGAAGCCGATGACCTCCGGCAGAAGCATGGAGACCGGCTGGCCGAGCATCGCGGCCTCGGCCTCGATGCCGCCGACGCCCCAGCCGAGCACACCGAGGCCATTGATCATGGTGGTGTGCGAATCGGTGCCGACGCAGGTGTCGGGATAGGCGACCGTCTCGCCATCCTCGCTGTTGGTCCACACGACCTGTCCCAGATATTCGAGATTGACTTGGTGGCAGATGCCGGTGCCGGGCGGCACGACGCGGAAGTTGCGGAAGGCCTGCTGGCCCCATTTCAGGAACTTGTAGCGCTCCTCGTTGCGCTCATATTCGAGCTCGACATTGCGGGCGAAGGCCATCGGCGTGCCGAACTCGTCGACGATGACGGAATGGTCGATGACGAGGTCGACTGGCACCAGCGGGTTGATCTTTTCCGGATCGCCGCCGAGCGCCTTGATGCCGTCGCGCATGGCGGCGAGGTCGACCACGGCCGGAACCCCGGTGAAGTCCTGCATCAGCACGCGGGCAGGGCGATAGGCGATCTCGACGCCGGCGGTGCCCTTGTCGGCCAGCCAGGCGGCGACCGCCTGGATGCTCTCCTTGGTGACGGAGCGGCCGTCTTCGTTGCGGAGCAGGTTCTCCAGCAGCACCTTCATAGAATAGGGCAGCTGGGCGATGCCGGTGAGGCCATTCTTCTCGGCCTCAACGAGGTCGAAATAGACATAGTCCGCACCACCCGCGGTCAGGGTGCGGCGGCAATTGAAACTGTCGAGGGATTTTGACACGTGCGATCCGTCCTTGTCTGTTCAGCCTGAAAGGGAACGGACGCCGATGGCATGCAATCACGCGCAAAGGTGCGGGTACGGCCATTTCCGCTGTCCGCTCCCAAGCAACCCGAGCCGTTCAAGGCGGCGCGTGCGCTGGTTCGGCGCTAATTCTGTTCCCGCGCCGACCGCTGGCACGGATGAACCGCATATAGAGAATTTCCTGGAATAGTTCTAGACAGACAAAAGGCAAATTTGTGCGATGCGGCGACGGCTGCGAAACGGTGCTTTCGGAACGGGCAATGATGCGGCTGATCGCCGAAAATCTGGGCGGCGAGCGCGGCGGCGAGGCGGTTTTTTCCGGCATCGGCTTTGCGCTCGACAAGGGCGAAGCGCTCATCGTCACCGGGCCGAACGGCTCGGGCAAATCGACCCTGCTGAGGGTAGTCGCCGGGCTGCTGCCGGTTGCCCGGGGCAAGGTGCTGGTCGAAGGCGGTGGCGAGGCTTTCCCGACGGTCGCCTCCGCCTCGCACTATCTCGGCCATCTCAACGCGATGAAGACGGCGCTCAGCGTCGAGGAGAATCTCGGCTTCTGGCGGGCCTTCCAGGGCGAACCGGCATTGAGCGTCGAGGAGGCGCTGGAGACGGTGGCGCTCGGCGGGCTCGGGCATCTGCCCTTCGGCTATCTGTCGACCGGGCAAAGGCGGCGGGTGTCGATCGCCAAGCTTCTGGTCAGCCATAGACCGGTATGGCTGCTGGATGAGCCGACGGCGGGGCTGGACAAGGCTTCGGAGGAGCGGTTCGCGGGGCTGATGCGGGGCCATCTGCGCGACGGTGGGATTG
>NZ_RZSA01001247.1:0-1645 GCF_003998075.1 Mesorhizobium sp. M2A.F.Ca.ET.037.01.1.1
ACCTATAACCTTCAGGGACTTGCGCTCGCAAAGATTCTATAAATTTATTTGAAGCATTTGTTGCAACGTGCTGGTAACCGGGAACCACGGTGAACCCGCGAAGACAAGCACGGAGTCGGCAGGAACTTGGATAAGGCCAAAAAAAGGAACTTGCAGGTAGCTCAGCGACAAGTGAATCCCATGTGACACGGCGTTCGGCAGCACCTCAGATCGACGGATCGGCTCGACCAACCTCTTCTCCGCGGAAGGCGAGTATCGTCTCTAAAGACGATCGAACTCCGCCACCGCAAACCAAGCATCGCCTTGCGCAGGATCTCATTGGCCTGGCGCAGCTCCCGCTTCCAAGAGCCTTCAGCTTTCTCGGTAGCCTCGGTGGGGACACCTCCCAGCATACCGCTATCCTCTGGCCGGCCCATCCGCTGTGCGCTGCGTTGTGCAGCCGATCTTGGCGCGATCGAGGAGCGCGATCGAGGAGACGGCGGCCGTTTGCAGCGGATATTCCCCTCGTGAGCTTTTGACTAGCCACACGGTTCTTCGTGGTCAATATTGGTTCGCCGCATGATGGGACTTTACGGGACGAGCGTTCAATGGGAACGACGCACCTTGCTAAGCCAGCGGTGCAACCCCGATCAGCGGAATAGCTAGGCTCTCGTCCCCGCAGGGACGCCTCAGGCGATCGTGCATCGCATTTAAGAGCTCGCCGGTTTCAAGCGTCGTATGTATATCACCGCGTTCGCGCGCCACACCAACGGCAGCTCTTTTCAAGCCGATCCTCTCCCGGAGCTGTAGACCCGTGCCCTAACCGACGCCTCTTCGTAAACAAGCTCACGCAAATGGCGGTCGCCGCGTCGGGATATGTGGCCGCCGAAATCGACTTCACCGGATTAGGCGGTGTGGACGAATTACTCAGGTATCTAGACGCTCCGCGAATACATGCAACAAATGCTTCAAATAAATTTATAGAATCTTTGCGAGCGCAAGTCCCTGAAGGTTATAGGTTCATCTTAAATCTGAGGTCAGGCGCGCTGAAAGAGGCTAATACCCTGTTTACGCCCGGACCGCCGCAGCTCGCAATGGAGAAATGGATGCCAAGAGCAACGAGAGCGCTTATCCTAGTTGAAGGTCATAGGGTAATTGGTCTGCGATACGTCCAAGCGGCCCAGAGTCTTGGTTTCCATCCAATTACCCTGTCGGCTGATCCTGCTCGGTATGACTACCTTGCGGCGGAAAGTGTCGAGACAATCCGTGTCGATACAGACAATCTCGATGCGCTGATTCACGAATGTTCGCGGCTACGTGCGACGTATGACATTGCTGGCATTACTGGCTTTGCGGGCGACGACGAGTCGATCTACGCGACAGTTGGCAAGCTCTGCCTGCATTTCGATCTACCGGGACCGAACCCCGCATCGATTGAACAATGCTGCGACAAATTTACTCAACGTCAGCTCCTCGCGGAGGCCGGCATTCCAATACCTGCTTATCGCTTAGCAGCGAATGCAGCGGAGGTTGAAATCTCTGCCGCCGAGATCGGCCTGCCGGTGATTCTGAAGCCAGCCATAGGCAGCGGCAGCATCGGTGTGCGATTATGCAGCACCGTCGATGAGTTAGCCGAACATACCACCTACCTATTGGGTGGGAAGCA
>NZ_RZSA01001248.1:0-1637 GCF_003998075.1 Mesorhizobium sp. M2A.F.Ca.ET.037.01.1.1
GCCGGGCTGCATGTCGGTGGCGAGGTCGCCGAAATAGCCGGCCTTCTTCGCCGACCAGTAGGGATAGTCGTCAAGCACTTCGAGCGTGCCGCGCGGCGAGATCCAGGTGAATTTCTCATAGGCCGCCGCCCTGGCCCTCAGGCCGGATGCGCCGAGCGCGGTGGCGGTCACGACGCCGGCCGCCGTCACCTGCAGGAAGTAGCGGCGGCTGATGCCGGCCGGGACGCTGGAATGGATCGGATTGTCGTTGGTCATGGCATTCCCCTTTGTTGATTGCCCTTATTGATCGCTTGCCTTGCCTTCGCCCGCCTCCCGGGCGTGATTTTGCCTGTTGGTCAGGTCTCCCAGCTCGCCCACTTCTTGCCGATCAGGAAGAACAGCACGTAGATCAGGATGCCGAGCGTCGAGAGGATCAACACCACGGCGAAGAATTGCGGCATCTGGATCATCGACGAATAGGAAGTCAGCCGGTTGCCGAGGCCGAAGCCGCCGCCGACCATCTCGGCGCCGACGGCGGTGAGCAGGCCGAAGATCGCGCCGATCATCAGCCCGACCAAGATCATCGGCAGCGCCATCGGCGCGCGGATCTTCCAGAAGATCTGCAGCGTGCTTGCGCCATAGGAGCGGGCCAAGGCGATCTTGGCGCTGTCGACACGGCGGAAGCCGGTCGCTGCGTTGATCATCACCATCGGGCCGGCGGCCAGAGCGACCGCGATGATGCGCGGCGTGTAGCCGAAGCCGAAGCGCAGGATGAGCAAAGGCACCAGCGCCAGCATCGGCGTGGTGACCAGGATCAGGATGTAAGGCGCGACGATCTTCTCGGCGAAGGGAAACTGCGTGATCACCGCCGCCATCACCAGGCCGACGATGGCGCCGATGGCGAAGCCTGAGACAAGCTCGACCAGCGTGTAGCCGAGATGCGGCGCGATCAGCGGGAACTCGTCGAACAGCGCGTAAACGATCGAGCTCGGCGGCGGCATGATATATTGCGGCACGTGGAAGAGGCGTAGCGCCAGCTCAATGCCGCCGATGATGACCACCGCCACGGCAAGGATCGCCGCCACCTCGGCTCCGGACTTGATGCCGGGACCGCTGGCGAAGGCCGAAAGATTGGTCAGGCTGACGTCCTGCCCGTCTCCGGATTTGGCCTTCGAGAATTCCGGAATGGCGTCGCCTCCGCTCACGGCCTGATCCTCACGATTTCAGCGCTCTTGTGCTCCGGCTGTTCCTGGGCCTGCGGCCTACGCTCGCCGACGATGTCCATCTTGATGCGGTTGGTGAGGTCGAAGACCTCCTTCGTCGCCATGATCTCCAGCGAACGCGGGCGCGCGAACGGCACGTCGTAGATCTTGGCGACGCGGCCGGGTCGCGTGGTCAGCACCACGACGCGATCGGAGAGGAAGATAGCTTCCTCGATGCTGTGGGTGATGAAGACGATGGTGGTCTTGGTGTCGAGCCAGATCTCCTCGACAAGGCGGTTCATCTCCTCGCGGGTAAAACTGTCGAGAGCGCCGAAGGGTTCGTCCATCAAAAGCACGGAAGGCTTCAGCGCCAGCGCGCGCACGATCGCGGCGCGCTGCTGCATGCCGCCGGAAAGCTCGCGCGGGAATTTGCCGCCGAGCCATCCAGCCCGACGC
>NZ_RZSA01001249.1:0-1633 GCF_003998075.1 Mesorhizobium sp. M2A.F.Ca.ET.037.01.1.1
GGGCAGGTCAGGACCGGCGTCATGGCGGCGCTGGAGCGCACCGGACTTGCCGACCGCGCCGGCACGCTGGCCGCGCATCTTTCCTACGGCCATCAGCGTCTGCTCGAAGTGGCGATGGGCCTGGCGCTGAAGCCGCGTTTGCTGATCCTCGATGAGCCTACACAGGGCCTGGCCGACAGCGAGATCGACAATTTCATCACGCTGGTGCGCGGGATCGCCAGGGACGCGACGGTGCTTCTGATCGAGCACAACATGCCGGTCGTCATGGGACTCGCCGACCGCATCACCGTCTTCAATTCAGGCAAGATCCTTGCGGAAGGCACGCCGGGCGAGATCCGCGCCAACACACAAGTCCAGGACGCCTATCTCGGAGCGACCCATGGCTGATACGGAATTGCTCACCATTGCCGGCCTCGATTGCTTCTATGGCGGGGTGCAGGTGCTCTACGGCCTCGACCTCGTCCTCAACAAGGGCGAGGTGCTGTGCCTGTTCGGCCGCAACGGCGCCGGCAAGACGACGACGCTGAAGGCCATCATGGGGCTGGTCCCGGCGGCCGCCGGCTCGATCAAGCTGGATGGCAAGGAACTGACCGGCCTCGCCGCGCATGACGTGCCGAAGGCTGGCGTCGCCTATGTGCCGCAGGGCAGGCGCCTGTTCGCCGAGATGAGCGTGGCGGAAAACATCGAGATCGGCTTGATGGCGCGCGGCAAGGGCAAGCAGACGCGCGAGAACGTCCTCGATCTCTTCCCGCTGCTACGCGAGCGGCTGAAGCAGCGTTCAGGCACGCTCTCCGGTGGCGAGCAGCAGATGCTGGCCATGGCCCGCGCGCTCTGCCTCGAGCCGCACGTGCTGTTGCTGGACGAGCCGACCGAGGGCCTGATGCCGTCGATGATCGCCAGGATCCGCGAGACGGTGGCCAAGCTGCGCGAGCTCGGCGTCTCCACCATCCTGGTCGAGCAGCGCGTCGACGCCGTGCTGTCGGTCGCTGATCGGGTTTGCTTCATCGAGAACGGCCGCAACCGCGAGACGGTGGACGTCGAAGCGCTGCGGGCGGATCCCTCGGCGGTGCGAAGATATGTTGGAGTGGGCTGAGGATTACCCTCCCCCTTTGTGGGGAGGGTCGCTGCGAAGCAGCGGGGACGGGGCAGCGCCGACCCCCACCCGGACCTGCAGTCCGACCTCCCCACAAGGGGGAGGTAAGGCTCCGCGCCGCTTCAGAAAAGCAAAAACCCGGCAATCAAGAATGTCGGGATCAGCACAAGGCCGGACCACGCCATATAGCCGAAGAAGCCCGGCATCTTGAAGCCGCGATGCCTGGCGATGGCGAAGACCATGAAGTTGGGTGCGTTGCCGATATAGGTGTTGGCGCCCATGAACACCGCTCCCGCCGAGATCGCGGCCAGCGTCGAGGCTGCCTCAGTCATCAGGTGCTGGGCATCACCGCCGGCAAGCTCGAAGAACACCAGATAGGTCGGCGCGTTGTCGAGGAAGGAAGACAGCGCCCCGGTCAGCCAGAAATAGGCCAGATCGTTGGGCTGGCCGTCAGCGGAGGTGACGAGCGCCACCAGCGGCGCCAGCGCGCCGTAATGGCCGGCCCGCAGGATGGCGATGACCGGCACGATGCAGATGAAG
>NZ_RZSA01000124.1:0-10077 GCF_003998075.1 Mesorhizobium sp. M2A.F.Ca.ET.037.01.1.1
GTCCGAGGGCAAGGACACCACCGTCATCTATGTCTGGGACATTTACGACCCCTCGGGGAACCGCCTGCATCGCATCAACGGCCAGCAGAAAGCGCCCACGGTCGGCAGCGGCGAGGGCTGGCCCGCGGTGGCACCCGCGACCATGCACGCCATCGCCGACCAGACGATCGACCAGTTCGCCGCGTGGCTCGGCAGCGGCGGCGCCGGTTGACCGTACGGTAGCCGGCCGAACTGTTGCCGGCCAAACTGTTGCCGGCTTGCGATGTTTTGCTTGTTTGTTGCAGTCGCCGAAGGGATTCCCGATAACGAGGCTTGCAATACCGGCGCGGGCCGCTAAAAGCCCGCTTAAAAGGCTCGTTGAGAGTCTCTCGGGTCTCTCCATCCTTCACCAGGAACGGTGCATGAAGCTTTTCGCGGGCAATTCCAACCGGGTGCTGGCCGAAGCGGTCGCTCGCTATCTCAACGTCCCGCTAGGGAAGGCCAGCGTCAGGCGCTTCGCCGACCAGGAAATCTTCGTCGAGATCCAGGAAAACGTGCGCGGCGAGGATGTCTTCATCCTGCAGTCCACCTCTTATCCGACCAACGACCATCTGATGGAACTGCTCATCATGATGGACGCCTTCATGCGGTCCTCGGCGCGACGCATCACGGCGGTCATCCCCTATTTCGGCTATGCAAGGCAGGACCGACGCGCCTCCGGCCGCACGCCGATCTCGGCCAAGCTGGTCGCCAACATGATCACCCGCGCCGGCGCCGACCGCGTGCTGACGCTCGATCTGCATGCCGGCCAGATCCAGGGTTTCTTCGACATCCCGACCGACAATCTGTTCTCGGTGCCGGTGATGGCCCGCGACGTGAAGGCCAAGTACAAGCAGCTCGGCAATGTCGTGGTCGTGTCGCCCGACATCGGCGGCGTGGTGCGGGCGCGCGCGCTGGCCAAGCGTTTCGACGCGCAGCTGGCCATCGTCGACAAGCGCCGCGAGCGCCCCGGTGAATCGGAAGTCATGAACATCATCGGCGCGGTCGCCGGCAAGGATTGCCTGCTGATCGACGATATCGTCGATTCCGGCGGCACGCTTTGCAACGCGGCCGACGCGCTGCTCGCCAACGGCGCGACGTCCGTCACCGCCTACATCACCCATGGCGTGCTGTCGGGCGGCGCCGTCGCCCGTATCGCCGGCTCGAAGCTGCAGGAGCTGGTGATCACCGATTCCATCCAGCCGACGCAGGGCGTGCTCGACGCACCGAACATCCGCGTCATCTCGATCGCTGACCTGATGGGCGAGGCGATCTCACGCACGGCGACGGAAGAGTCGGTCTCGAGCCTGTTCGACTAGAGCGTTTCACCGTTTTACGGAAACGGCGAACCGCTCTATCTCTTTGTTTTTGCGCAATTCCGGACGGAAAACCGCTCACACTTTTCCTGGAATTGCTCTAGTCGATTGCGATGGGCGCGTAACGCAGCAGCGTCACGCCTTGTGCAAGGCGCTCCGTGCCGAGCGGCTTCAACGCCAGCGACAGGCCGGACTGGAAATACGGCTTGCCGCCGCCGAGCACGACTGGATGCATATAGAGCCGGTATTCGTCGATCAGCCCCGCGCGCGCAAGGTGCCCGGCAAGCTCGGCGCCGGAAACGGAAATCTCGCCGTCCATGTCCGCCTTGAGCGACCTTGCCACCGCCTCGGCATGCTCCTTCACCAGACGGGCATTTGGCCCGACTTCCTGAAGCGTGGTCGAAAACACGATCTTCGGCGTTTCACGCCAGGCGTGGGCAAAATCCCGCTCGACCTCCTCGGCGGCGATCTCACGCTCCGGGCTGTCCCAGAAGCGCATGGTCTCATACATCCGGCGTCCGCAGAGCGCGATCGACGTCCGCCGCATCTCGTCGTTGAAATGCTGATGAAGTTCCTCTTCGGGGACCGGCAGGTCGATGTCTCCGCTCGAGCCGGCGATGTAACCATCGAGCGATGTCAGCATGGCATAGACGATCGTCGCCATAGCGTTCCTCCGATTTCGCGCCCCCGCAAAGAATCATATCTGATTGCAACTTGCAACCAGAAGTCTGGGTGGAACCACCAAGAGATGCGATGCCTCGAGCCGATGCCGCGGCTCGGTTTCACGCAGCAAGCGGGCCGCCTGCGCGGCGCGGGTTTTCACCGGCATCGCGCGCGCCGCGCATATAGCCGCGCGGCGAAGCGCCGAGCATGCGCTTGAACATGGTGGTGAAGGCCGGCACGCTGTCATAGCCGAGATCGAGCGCCACCCTGGTGATCGGCTCGCCATCGGCGAGCCTTGGCAGCGCGGCGAACAGGCAGGCCTGCTGGCGCCAGGTCGAAAGCGACAGCCCGGTCTGGCGCTGGAAAGCGCGGGTGAAAGTGCGCCGGCTCATGCCTGCGGCATCCGCCCACTCGTCGATCGTAGCGTGCGGCGAAGGAGCCGCCACGAAGCGCCTGCAAAGCGCCGCGAGCTTCGGATCGGACGGGAAAGGCAACCCAAGCGGGCGTTCTGGCAGGTTCGGGATTTCGTGCAGCAGCAGTCCCATGACCAGCGCTGCCCGCCCTTCGATCTCGCCGCCTTGCGGCAGTTTCTCCGATTCAACGATCAGGCTGTGCATCAGCTCGGTGATGCCGACGACGCGCAATCCCTCCGGCAGACCGGCAATGGCATCAGGCATCACATAGACCGAGCGCATCGAGACGTCGCCCAGCATCTCGACCGAATGCTCGGTGCCGGCCGGTATCCACATCGCATGGTCGGGCGGCACCATCCAGCGCCCGTGCTTCGTCGTCACCAACACCACCCCCACCAGAGCATGCAAAAGCTGGCTGCGGCTGTGGCGGTGTTGCGGCACGTGATAGCCGTCTGGATATTCGGTCGGCAGCGCCACCGCCGGCCCGACGGCCTCCTCCAGCCACTGCCAGCGGCTTTCATGCAGCCGGCCCAGCTCGGTGGCGTCGCCCCTGAAGATTTCCCGGCCATGCGGCATCGGATGTGGCCCACTTGCGAAACTATTGGACCAAACCACGAAAGAAGTCGCCATTCAAGCCGATTATAAGGCAAGCGTCCTATCCCATGAGACTGCTGCGGTTCGCCGCCAAAAAGACTACGGAGCATTGCCTTGACTGATACGACCGCCACATCCGTCGCCACGCCGGCGACGGCAAGCAGCGCCTCGGCGCAAGCGACGGTCTTTGCCGTCATCCTTTCGATGAGCTTCTGCCACGGCATCAATGACATCATGCAGTCACTGCTGCCGGCGATCTATCCGCTTCTTAAAGAGAACTACGGTCTCGATTTCTGGCAGATCGGCCTTCTGACCTTCACCTTCCAGGTCACGGCCTCGCTGCTGCAACCGGTGATCGGCATGATCACCGACAAGCGGCCAATGCCCTATTCCTTGCCTTGGGGCATGGCTTCGTCGCTGGTCGGCCTGATCGTGCTGGCCTATGCCGGCCACTATGTGCTGCTTCTGGTCGGCGCCTCGCTGATCGGCATCGGCTCGGCGATCTTCCATCCGGAATCCTCGCGCATCGCCCGCTTCGCCTCGGGCGGCCGCTTCGGCCTTGCGCAGTCGCTGTTCCAGGTCGGCGGCAATTTCGGCCAGTCGATGGGTCCGCTGCTTGCCGCCTTCATCGTCGTGCCCTTCGGCCAGACCAGCATCTCCTGGTTCGCCATCGGCTCGCTGATCGGCATCTTCGTGCTGTGGCAGGTCGGCGGCTGGTACAGCCGCATGCGCGCCTCGCAGGCCACCCGCAAGCAAGTCGCCCAGGTGTCGCCCTTTCCGCGCAAGAATGTGATGGGCGCGCTCGCCGTGCTGACGCTGCTGGTGCTGACCAAGAACGCCTATATCGCCTCGCTGTCCAGCTACTACACCTTCTATTCCATCCACAAGTTCGGCGTCTCGGTGCAGACGAGTCAGATCATGCTTTTCCTGTTCCTCGGCGCATCGGCGCTGGGCATCCTGCTTGGCGGTCCGTTCGGCGACCGTTATGGCCAGAAGGCGATGATCTGGTTCTCGATCGTCGGCGTGCTGCCCTTCACGCTGGCGCTGCCCTACGCCAATCTGGAATGGACGATGGTGCTCACCGTGCTGATCGGCCTGATCCTGTCGTCGGCCTTCTCCAACATCGTGGTGTTCGCGCAGGAGCTGGTTCCGGGCCGCGTCGGCACGATCGCCGGCATCTTCTTCGGCTTCGCCTTCGGCATAGGCGGCATCGCCGCCGCGGTGCTCGGCGTCATCGCCGACGTGAAGGGCATCGATTTCGTCTTCCAGGTCTGCTCGTATCTGCCCTTCCTCGGTCTGCTGACGGTGTTCCTGCCCAATATGAAGGAAGCGCGAAGGGCCTGATTGCCCGGGTACTCCGAACGGCCTCCGAAGATCGAAGCACCCGCCGCCTGGCGGGTGCTTCGTGTTTGGCAACCTGCTTCAAGCCTTGAAGAAGGCCAGCAGGTCGGCGTTGATGACATCCGCATGGGTCGTCGCCATGCCGTGCGGGAAGCCCTTGTAGACCTTGAGCTCGCCCTTCTTGAGCAGCTTGACCGAAAGCAGAGCGGAGTCCGCGATCGGGACGATCTGATCGTCGTCGCCATGCATGACCAGCACTGGCACGTCGATCTTCTTCAAATCCTCGGTGAAGTCGGTTTCCGAGAAGGCCTTGATGCAATCGTAATGCGCCTTGGTACCGCCCATCATGCCCTGGCGCCACCAATTGTCGACAACGCCTTGCGAGACCACCGCGCCCGGACGGTTGAAGCCATAGAACGGCCCGGCCGGCACATCGCGGAAGAACTGGGCGCGGTTGGCTGCCTGGGCGGAACGGAAGCCATCGAACACCTCGATCGGCAGGCCGCCTGGATTGGCGTCGCTCTTCAGCATGATCGGCGGCACCGCCCCAATCAGCACGGCCTTGGCGACACGACCACCGCCGCCATATTGGGCGACGTAGCGCGCCACCTCGCCGCCGCCGGTCGAATGACCGACATGGATCGCGTTCTTAAGATCGAGATGCGCCACGAGCGCCGCTACATCGGCGGCATAGGTGTCCATCTCGTTGCCGGTGTCCGTCTGGGTCGAACGGCCGTGTCCACGCCGGTCATGCGCGATGACGCGGTAGCCCTTCGACAGGAAGAACAGCATTTGGGCGTCCCAGTCATCGCTGCTCAATGGCCAGCCATGGTGGAAGACGATCGGTTGGCCGGTCCCCCAGTCCTTGTAGAAGATCTGCGTGCCGTCCTTGGTGGTGATCGTGCCACTGCCGATCTTGGTCTGCGAAGCTTCAGTCATCTCTATCTCCTTTGTAATTTTCGCAATAAATAATATCACGATAACGATATGGGTACCGCCATCGAGCCGGCTTGTCCATAGAAATATGTATCACGATAACATTTTCCGTGGTACATAATCGTTGCTCAGTCGGCAAAAGGATCGTGCCGTGCCTCTTCCCTTGGACAATCAGCTCTGTTTCACGCTTTACGCGACCAGCATGACAATCAATCGTACCTACAAACCGATGCTGGACGAAATGGGCATCACCTATCCGCAATATCTCGTGCTCAATGCGCTGGGCGAGGCTGACGGCATGTCGGTGGGCGGCATCGCACACCGGCTCGCTTTGGAATCGAGCACCATCACGCCTCTGGTGAAGCGAATGGAACAGGCCGGCCTCGTCACTCGCCAGCGCAGCCAGGCCGACGAGCGCCAGGTGCAGGTCGACCTGACGCCTAGCGGACGAGCCCTGCTCGTCCAGTGCAATTGCCTGAACGAGACCCTGATCGAGCGCTCGGGCATGACGTTGGCCGAGCTCGATGCCTTGAACCGGCAAATCCAGGCGCTGCGCGACGCGCTGAATGGCGGCCAGGCAGACGACGCCTAGCGTCCGGAATCGCGCAAAAGCTGGGTCACGCCTCGATCTTCACCGGCGCCAGCGGCGGTGCCTCCAACCCCTGGAACGGGTCGCGCCAGGCGTCGATCGCCTCCAGCCGGCCGTACCAGCGGCGTGTCGCCGGATAGTCGTCGAGCGGCAATCGGGCGGCGTCGTTGAAGGGCAGGAATGTCGCCATGCGGAAATCGGCATAGGAGATGGAATTGCCGACCAGCCAGTCGCGTCCGGAAAGCTCGGGCTCCAGGATCGCCGCGGCGCTATGGAATTGCCTCAACCCCTCCTCGACCAGCGCCTGATCGATGGGACCGATCCCATAGCGCTGCTTGGTCCCGCGCTCGAAATGCACCATGTCGCACGCGAAGGCGAACCGTTCCTTGCCCCAGCTTAGCCAGCGGATCATGTCCGGCTCGTCGTTCCCGCTACGCCAGAAATCGGAGCGAACGTCGCGGGACAGCCGGCAGGCGATGGCATCGGCCTCCCAAAGGCTCCAGCCCGGACCGACCAGGATCGGCAAGGTCAGATTAGGGTTGAGCGCCCGGTAGTGCTCGGCCTGCCCCGGCGCCGTGGGCGATGCGTATTCGAACGCGATCTCTGCCTTGAGATGGCGCGCCGTGGCGACAGCGAGGCGAGGATTTGGATTGCGGCTGAACAGGAGTTTCATTTGCGTCCCCACGCGTTTTCGGGTGTCTGCCCCAGGACGATTGAAACCCGCCCGATCCTACATTCACACATCTCATGTCGCCGAGACCGATCTCGCCCGCTGGATGAAAAATTCCCGTCGCGGGCGCTTGCGGCACGACAAAAGGTCTGCTTCGTTCAATCGACGTCAGATTTTAGCAATTCGGCCAGTTCCGGGAGATTGGCATGTACAGGATGGTCGTGGCCGCGTTGGGCCTGCTCCTTTCCGCTTTGCCGGTTTCGGCGAAGATTGTCCCGTTCCCTCACGGCTTCAAGACACAGACGATCGAGACCAACCGCACCAGCCTTCATGTCCGCGTCGGCGGACAAGGCCCGGCCGTCATCATGCTGCACGGCTTTGGCGACAGCGGCGACATGTGGGCGCCTGTCGCGGCGAAGCTGATGAAAGATCACACCGTGATCGTGCCCGATCTGCGCGGCATGGGGCTGTCGGCGCATCCCGACACCGGTTACACCAAGAAGAACCAGGCCCTCGATATCGCCGGCATCCTCGACCATCTGAAGATCGACAAGGCGGATCTCGTCACACACGACATCGGTAACATGGTGGGTTACGCCCTCGTCGCACAGTATCGCGACCGCATCACCCGCTGGGTCGTCATCGACGCGCCGCTGCCCGGCATCGGCGACTGGGACAACATCATCCGCCTGCCGCTGTTGTGGCACTTCAATTTCCGCGGTCCCGACATGGAGCGTCTGGTCGCCGGGCGCGAACGCATCTATCTCGACCGCTTCTGGAACGAGTTGTCCGGCGATCCCAAGAAGATCGACGAGGCCACCCGCGCGCATTATGCCGCGCTTTATGCGCGTCCCCACGCCATGCACGATGCGTTCGAGCAGTTCGCCGCCTTCAGCCAGGATGCCACGGACAACAAGGAATTCCTCGCCAAGGGCGGCAAGGTCGCCATGCCGGTTCTGGCCGTCGGTGCGGAGAAGTCTTTCGGCGCGGCGCAGGCCGACGATCTGCGTTTCGTCGCCAGCAATGTGACGGCCGGCATCGTGCCCGGCTCCGGCCACTGGATCATGGAGGAAAATCCCGACGCGACCGTCAAGCTGATCCTGGACTTCCTCGCCAAATAGCGCTGATGCCGACAGGCCTTTGGGCACGGCTGGGGAAATCGCCAATACGGCGTCCTTCTCCAATTCTACGAATGTCCTTCATGGTCGCCTCGGTAAAGCCGGCCCATGCCGGCACGAGCATCGTTTGAAGCCCTGGCGGGCAGCGCCGAGGCCTACCGCCGTTGATCTTGCGCCCTTGCCCGCCTTCCGCTATAGAGCCGCCACCCGCGTAGACACCCTTGGAGGCAACGCGGAGGAAGGCCGGCCAGGCCTCGCATGATTCCAACGCATTTGGATTGCCAAACGCATCGGACGGATCGTGCAAGGCCGCGACGGCTTTCGACGTTTACGGTCGGGCTTACGCCGACCGCGAGCGCTCCACAACACGCGAAAGGAAATGCCATGAGCCACGATGCTTATGAGCTCAAAGCCGAAGCGCGCGAACAGGTCGGTAAGGGGTCCGCCCGTGCAGTTCGCCGCAACGGTAAAGTGCCTGCAGTTATCTACGGCGACAAGCAGCCTCCCCTGGCGATTGCGCTGAACTACAAGGACATCTTCTACAAGATCCATGGCGGCGGGTTCCTGACCACGGTCGCCACGATCGATGTCGACGGCAAGAAGATTCAGGTCCTGCCGAAGGACTTCCAGCTCGACCCGGTCAAGGATTTCCCTGTCCATGTCGACTTCCTGCGCATCGGCAAGGACACCGAGGTCAATGTCGACGTGCCCGTCCACTTCATCAATGAGGACAAGTCGCCCGGCATCAAACGCGGCGGCGTGCTCAACATCGTTCGCCACGAAGTCGAGTTCCACTGCCCGGCCAACGCGATCCCGGAATTCATCACCGTCGATCTCGCCGGCACCGACATCGGCGACTCGATCCACATCTCGGCGGTCAAGCTGCCGGCCGGCGTCAAGCCGGTCATCTCCGATCGCGACTTCACCATCGCGACCATTGCCGGCTCGTCGGCCATGAAGCCGGAGACGGAAGCCACCACCGAAGTGGCGGCGACCGAGACGGCGGCCCCGGCGGCCGAAGAGAAGTAACCTATTTCTGCATCCGGAGGCGGCGATGCTTGTCTTTGCAGGCCTCGGCAATCCGGGCGCGAAATACGAAAACAACCGGCACAATGTCGGCTTCATGGCGGCGGACGCGATTGCCCGCCGCCATTCCTTTTCGCCCTGGTCGCGAAAATTCCAGGGCCTGATTTCGGAAGGCACGCTCGGCGGCGAGAAGGTGCTGCTGATCAAGCCGCAGACCTTCATGAACCTTTCCGGACAGTCGGTGGGCGAAGCGCTGCGCTTCTACAAGCTCGAGCCGTCCGCGCTCACCGTCTTCTACGACGAGATCGACCTTGCCGCCGGCAAGCTCAGGGTCAAGGTGGGCGGCGGCTCCGGCGGCCATAACGGCATCCGCTCGCTCGATCAGCATGTCGGCAATGCCTATCGCCGGGTGCGCATCGGCGTCGGCCACCCCGGCGTCAAGGAGATGGTGCACGGCCATGTGCTCGGCGATTTCGCCAAGGCCGATCGCGAATGGCTGGATGTCCTGCTGGACGCAATCGCCGACGATGCCGCTCTGCTCGCCAAGGGCGACGACAATTCCTTCATGAACCGCGTCACGCTCGCCTTGCGTGAAAAACTCGTGCCGACCGGCGATGAGGACCGCCCGCCGCCCAAACCGCCGAAGCAGCAAAGCCATGTTCGCCAGGCGCGCCCGCAGCAGCCGGCGGCAAAGCTTCCCGAGAGCGGCCCGATGGCCGCCATGCTGAAGAAGCTGTTCAGCAAGGAGTGAGCGCCGAACGAACGGGCGCCTGGGGCTTGACGTTCGTCACCGCTATCGCCCATAGCCCTCAGCAAAATCGAATTCCGACGGGACTGGACGAACATGGGTTTCAAATGTGGCATCGTTGGCTTGCCCAACGTCGGCAAGTCGACGCTGTTCAATGCGTTGACCAGGACGGCCGCCGCGCAGGCCGCCAACTATCCTTTCTGCACCATCGAGCCGAACACCGGCGAGGTGGCGGTGCCGGATCCGCGCCTGCAGAAGATCGCGGCGATCGGCAAGTCGAAGGAGATCATCCCGACCCGCATCTCCTTCGTCGACATCGCTGGTCTGGTGCGCGGCGCCTCCAAGGGCGAAGGGCTGGGCAACCAGTTCCTTGCCAATATCCGCGAGGTCGACGCGATCGTGCATGTGCTGCGCTGCTTCGAGGATGACGACATCACCCATGTCGAGGGTCGCATCGATCCGGTCGCCGACGCCGAGACGGTCGAGACCGAGCTGATGCTTGCCGACCTCGAAAGCCTCGAGCGCCGCATCGCCCAGGTCCGCAAGCGCGCCGCCGGCAAGGACAAGGAAGCCATGGCCGTCCTGCCGATGATGGAGGCGTCGCTCGAACTGCTGCAGGCCGGCAAGCCGACGCGCTTCCTGCTC
>NZ_RZSA01001250.1:0-1627 GCF_003998075.1 Mesorhizobium sp. M2A.F.Ca.ET.037.01.1.1
GCCGCGCCTACAGCGGCGGCAACGCCCCAAAACAACGCGGACGCCGCGGCACGGCCGCGCGCATACTGACAATCAGCGCTGCGAACGGCGAAATGAGCGCGGATGACAAGGCCTATCTTGCCCAACTCGTGGCATCCCGCACGGGCCTTCCCCAGGCGGAGGCGCAGAAGCGGGTCGACGAGGTCCTGGCGCGTGCCGAGGACGCCAAGAACAAAGCCAAGGCAGCCGCCGACAAGGCCCGCAAGGCGAGCGCCGCCGCTGCACTGGTTGGCGCGCTGTCGCTGGTGATTGGCGCGTTCATTGCTGCGGTCGCGGCAGCGCTAGGCGGCAGGCAAAGAGACGAAGACGAGGCGGGCTATTTGCGCAGCGACTCCCGGACGGTTACGACCGCTGTCGGCTAAAGCATGTCTCCCGAAAGTGGGAACCGGTTTCGGGATAAAGACCTGCGTAAGTCAAAAACCTAAAGCGCATGGAGCGAATCTGAAAGATTGCGACGGCTTTAGAGTGGTTCGCCGCTTCACCGAAGCGGCGAACCACTCTATCTCTTTGTTTTCTCGCAATTTCCAGCGGAAGCCGCTCACACTTTTCCTGCAATTGCTCTAATGGCGCGAAGCGGGACGGCAGCCGTGAAATTGAGACCGCTCGGAGCGAACCGCAACTCCACCGTCGCTCCGAGCTCGTAAGGCAAGGTCCGCTCGAGCACCTCGAAACCGAAGCCTCGTCGCTCGGTCTGCTCCAAATCGTCAACACCGCTTTCAGCCCAGACGAAGCGGAGCAGATCTTCCTCCAAACGCCATCCGATGTCGATGCGGCCAGCCCGGTTGGAGCTGGCAAGCGCCCCGTATTTCAACGCGTTCGTCGCCAGTTCGTGGATGGCCAAGCCCATCGTCTCGGCAGCCTTGGGGGCGAGCGTCAATGGCGGCCCCTCGATCGTCAGGTTATCGCCCTCCCGGCCCCCGGCGGCGCGCAATTCCTCGGCGACGATTAATGCCAGGTTGATCTCGATCGACGGACGGCGTGTGATCGCCGCCTGCACGCGGGCGAAAGCGTTGATGCGCCCTTCCAGGTGAGCCGCGGCTTCGTCCAGGGATTCGCTTTTCTCCGTCGTACGCCGCACGATCGAGCGGATCACGGCCAGCGTGTTGCGCATATGATGCTGCAACTCGGCGAAGCGAGCCTGCTGCTGTTCCTCGGCTTGCTTCCGGCGCGTGATGTCCTGGCCGACGCCGCCGATATGGGCGACCTTTCCAGCCTCATCGCGCATCGGAAAGCCGGAATCGCGCAGCCAGCGTATCTCGCTGTCGGCCGGCCGGCAGATGCGGTATTCGAAGGTTGCGCGTTCGCCGTCGCGTATGCGCGCGATCTGGCCCAGCACATGCTCGCGATCCTTGGGCACGATAAGTTCGATCCAGGTGGCGAAATTGTCGCCGGCCAGGGCCTTTTGGCGGCTCATCCCGTAAATGGCGTCGAAGGCCGGCGTCAGGTATTCCCACTGCAGCGTGTCGGCATTGCGGGCCCAGAGCACATCCGAGGCGGCTTCGGCGAAATCCCGCAGGGTCTCGTCGCTCTCACGCAGCCGGGCTTCGGCGCGCCCATGCCCGCGCAAGGCCGTCTTGACATCTGCCAG
>NZ_RZSA01001251.1:0-1625 GCF_003998075.1 Mesorhizobium sp. M2A.F.Ca.ET.037.01.1.1
GCGATATCGACATCCTCGCGCGCGAAATCGGTCAGGCGGCTCGACGTGTCGAGCCGCACGGCGAGTGCTGGATGAGCGATCTGGAATGAGCCCAGATGCTGGGCCAGCCAGTTCGAGGCGAAGGTCAGCACGGTGGTGACGCAAAGCAGTCCGTCGGCGCCGCCGCGCGCCGCGGCATAAGCCTGACCCAGGATGGAAAAGGCTTCGCTGACGGCAGGCGCCAGGCGCTGGCCGGGTCCGGTCAACTCGATCTGCTTCGGCCGGCGCAGGAACAGCGGCGCGCCGATGCGTTCCTCCAGCAGCTTGATCTGGTAGCTCGCGGCCGCCTGGGTCATGCCCAATTCCTGCGCCGCCTTGGTGAAGGACAGGTGCCTTGCCACCGCTTCGAACACCCGGATCGCCTGCAGCGGCGGCAGCGGCGCAAGCTGCGGAGGGGTCAGATCGGGCATAAGGCCTCCTTATGGGTCATGATCGAGGTTTAATTGGAAGCACGAACCAGCCAGACCGATATTTGGGATCAACGATCAATCCAGTTCAAGGCTGACGATCATGGTCACGGTACAGGAAAAACTCGTTTCCACCCCCGCACGCGGCTGGTTTTTCATGCTGGTACGGGAATTTGCAAAGTTTTCGGGCCGCAGGCGCGGCTACATCGATGTTCGGGAACTATCCGAGCATCTGCAGCGCGACATGGGTTTTCTCGACGGCAATGATCCGCGCGGACCCTCGCAATAGCCGGCTTCTTTTATGGCCATCAGCCGGCAAGCAGGGTTTCGGCCGTCCGTTCGTCGGTGATGAGGCCATTGACCAGCCGGCGGTTGACGGCGGCCAAAATGCCCGGCAGCTTGCGGTCGCCCATGGCCAAGGCGATGACCAGCGATTTTTCCCGCGACGGCAGCGCGGCGGACGACACGCGGTCGTTGGTGATCCCTTCGATCATGCGGCCTTCGCGGTCGAACACCCAACCGACGATCTCGGCGATGCCGCCGGCTTTCTGCAGCGCCTTCAGCTCGCTTTCGGAAATGAAGCCGTCCTCGTAGAGCGGCGCCTTGGGCCCGAGATCGCCGATGCCGACGAAGGTGACGTCGGCTTCCGCGGCCAGCGCCAGCGTCGGCTGGATCATCGGCTGGTTGAGCAGCATCTCGCGCTCTTCTGGCGAGGAGGCGATGACCGGCAGCGGCATCGGGAAGGACCGCGCCTTGACGCGGTCGGCCATGGTGAAGATGACGTTGTAGAAGGCGGCCGAGCCGTCGGGCGAGATGTTGCCGGTCAGGGACACGACCTTGTGCTGCGGGCAGTCCATCGGCGGCAGCTGCTCGATCGCCGCCTTCAGCGTGCGCCCGGTGCCGATCGCCATGACGATGGGGGCTTCCGAGCGCAGCCGGCGCTCGATCTCGGCCGCTGCCGCCTCGGCGATGCCGATCGTCGTCGAGTTCGACGCCGGATCGCTCGGCACCACTTCGACAAGATCGAGCGCGAAACGCGATTTCAGTCGGGCGGCTAGGTCGAGGCAGTTGGCGATCGGGTGATCGACGCGCACCTTGATCAGCCCTTCGGACATCGCCAGCGACACCAGCCGCTGCGCCGTCTGCCTGGAGATGCCGAGCTTGGCGGCGATCTGGTCC
>NZ_RZSA01001252.1:0-1625 GCF_003998075.1 Mesorhizobium sp. M2A.F.Ca.ET.037.01.1.1
AAACAGCTTCGTCCCCATGCGGACGTTGGCGCAGGCGTCAACCAGATCGAGCTTCAGCTCCGAGGCGTTGGTCACACCGAGCCCTGCCGGATATTGGGTGACGCCGACGCGCACGACAGCCTTGCCGACATGTTGCCGGATGAGGGCCATGGCTTCGTCCGGTGTGCTCGGCCGTGGAACCAGCACGACCCGATCACCGGATTAGATGGTGACGGCCAGCGGATCGGGCGAGCCCGCCTCCGCAACGAGTCTATCGACGATCGCCGGCTTCAGGCCGGGATAGGCGCATTGCTGGATGAGGGCGGCGTCAATCATGGGCAGCTCCATGTTCACGTGTTGAAGGCTGTGACGAGCGGCAGGCCGAAGAGCCGCGCCCAGGCGATCGTGCTGGCATTCTGGATGGCGACGATGGTGGTACCGGCGGTCCACCAGCCATTGCCGGCAGCGACGATCGCGTCGGGCCGGTGCAGCATCGACTGCAGGAAGGGCCAGACCACGAGCTGCTCGTAGCAGATGAGCGGCGCCATCCGCCGCCCGGCGAGCTCGACAACGGGATTGGCGAAGAGATGCGCCCTGGCACCACCGCCCTGCCCTATGAAGCCGCGCCAGGGCTGCCACATCGAGACCGGGACCGGCATGCGCTCACGGTACAGGATGCCGGCCTCATGCGCCGAGATTTCGACCAAGACGTTGTCGTAGCCCTGCGGATCGACGAGCGCCGCGCCGGCGACCACGGTGATGTCGCTGCCGTAGAGCGCGGCGCGCCAGAGGCGCTCGACGCTCGGCGTCCAAAACCCGATTGCGCTTTCGGGAAGCACCACGACGCTGTCGCCCTGCCATGCGGCTTCCATGACTGTGGCGATCAGATCACGCTGCCGCTCGAGCGTGCCGTCGCGGCCGAGACTTTGTCCCATCTCCAGGTCGACGCTACGGAAACCATCGGGTAAAGCTGGCTCCGTCCAAAATGCGGCGGACCAGAGCCAGAAGCCTCCCAAGGCCAGGGCGGCAGCCGGCCACAATCTCGTCGTCATGACGGTGAGGCCGGCTGCGGCGGCCGCGAGACCCGACCATCCCCAACCGGAAAACAGCACGCCGGCGGCCGTCAGCGGATGCGCCCAGCCGATGATCCCGAAGGGCGGCACCGCCATCAGCACGGCCGCCAATGCAAACCGGACCGCCCTCCCCCATCCTCGACGCTTCGTCCATAAGATCGTATGAACGGCGACGAAGGAGAGGGAGGCCGCGAACCACAGCAGCAGGCCGGTCCAGAGGTCCGAGCCGTAGAAATTTGCGACGCCCTGCGGCAGGCCGCGTGACGCCGCTAGGAAGTATGCCGCCGTGACGAGCGCGGTGACGACGCGCCTGCGCGTCAATGCCCACAGCGCCGGAAACAGCATCGCCAGCGGCAGCGTCAGCGGATCGCCACCCCAGGCAACGGCGCCGACGAGCGCAGCGAGCACGATCAGGCCCGCGCCCCGCACCACCTCACGGCTCGGAGGTGAGGAGCGGGCGCGCGCGGCCGAGCAGTCCGCCCATCCACACTTGTCCGGTAAGCTTGGCGTTGTGAGGGTCGGAGATGTCGTACTGGCGGATGTCGCCATGCAGCCAGTTGCACAGATAGAGGT
>NZ_RZSA01001253.1:0-1620 GCF_003998075.1 Mesorhizobium sp. M2A.F.Ca.ET.037.01.1.1
CACCGTCATCGTCGGCAAGCAATGCATGAGTGCAGCGCTGAACATCCTGATGGGCGGACATCGCCGTCTTTGCCAGCCCGATTCGGTCTTCATGATCCATGCCCCGTCGCATCAGCTCGACCGTCGCGAATCCAGGTACACCGCAGCCGAATTGCGCCGTCTAGCCGATCAGCTTGAAGAGAGGGCCGAGGATATCCTTGAGCATCTGTCGTGCATCAAGCCCGAGCATAGGCCGTTTATTGAACAGGCGCTGATGAGCTTCGAGGGCGAAGTCTTCGGGGTCGAGAAGGCAAAAGAACTTGGCCTCATCCACGCCACAGTCGACGAGGGATAAAGCCAAATGCCGGATTGGGATATCTTGGGCGCAGTCGATATTGCTGATGAGATCAACCTGATCGGCGTCAATCCGATTCATGCAAGCTGGGCACGGCGCAACCGCCTGACCGAACTATCTCCGCCGCTCGCGTGGACCGATCCTGACCAAACGCCCGAGGATGGACAGACAACGACCATCCAACTCAAGGCGCTCGATGGCGCCGTGATACACAGCTACACCGGCATTTCCGGCACTTCCTACGACATCGATCCTGCCGATTTCGCCGGCAACTACGTGGGCTTTATAGCCATCGGCTCTGAACGCGACGGTTACGCTTCCTGGCAGGCTTTCCACATGCGCGTTCGGATCGGATACGATCTCACTGCCGAGAGTGGTTCCTATCTCATGAGCGGAACCGCCGTGACCCTCAGGAAGAGCAAGGCGATTGCGGCCAGCGCCGGCAGCTACGCGCTTATCGGAACCGACGTCATCCTTAACACCAGCAAAAGCATCGTCGCGGGTGCGGGCAGTTATTCCATCGCTGGAACCGCTGCCACCCTTCGCGCTTCGCAGAAGGTTTCTGCAGGTGCGGGCTCATACACGATCACTGGAACGGCGGCCACGCTCACAAAATCAACGCCGGCGATGACGTACAGTTACGAGGGCGCCTATCTCGACAACACGAACGCCTCTTCCTACACCTTCACCAGCAAGAGCACCGGCGCGGCTGGCGCGGGTCGCGTAATCGCGGTCGCCGTTCAGACGCGCACGACCAACATCGGCACGCCGAGAACCATAACCGGCGTCACCTGCGATGGCGTCGCGATGACGGCCGGCCCCTTCATCACGGGGACGAACACCGGGCATTGCTCCATAGCCTGGTTCTATCTTGTCGTGGCGTCTGGAACGTCGTCAACGTTCGTTGTCAGTTTCAGCGGTACGACACAGAACTGCGCGATCGGCGTCTATCGGCTGTTTCCCGTCAGCAGCACGCCCGTCGATACAGCGACGATAAACGGAGCTACTCCTCAAACACTCACTGACCTAGAAGTGAAGACGTCGGGCCTGGCGCTTATCATGGTCGACTCCGGGCGCACGGCCACCCCACAATTGGATTCGGGCACATGGAGCGGCGTCGACACTCCGACGCATGATCTTGTCGACCAGATCAATGACCAAAGCGGCTCTCTGAACCTGTTCTCCATCGCGACGACGGAAAACGATACGACCCGGGATTTTACCGCTGCGGCAACCGGCGATGTGGTCTACATAGCCGGGATTTCGTTCCAGTGAACTGCTACCAG
>NZ_RZSA01001254.1:0-1620 GCF_003998075.1 Mesorhizobium sp. M2A.F.Ca.ET.037.01.1.1
CGCCGACCCCAAGGAAGCCAGGCTGCTCGACGAGGCGGCGAAGGAAGGCAGGGTCGCCGAGATCGTCGCCAACCCGTCCGCGGTCACCAACCTTTTGCAGACGGCTCAGAACATCTTTACCCGCGCCGACAAGGTGCTTAGCGAGCTCGAAGGTTTTACCAAGGACGTTCGTGAGCCGCTGACGCAGACGATCAAGAACGTCCAGACCTTCTCGGACGCGCTGGCCAAGAATTCCGACGGCATCGACAAGTTCCTGTCGGCGGTGAGTTCGCTTTCGGATCAGTTGAAGAATGTCTCCGGCCGGCTCGACAGCACGCTGAAGGCCGCCGAAGGCCTGCTCAATTCCGTCGACAAGGACCAGATCAAGAGCATTGTGGCCAATGTCGATACGGTGACGGCGAATCTGAAAGAGACCAGCAAGCAGTTCGATACGGTCATCGGCAACGTCAACACGGCGGTCGGCTCGATCAACGATTTCGCCAAGCAGACGCAAGGGACACTGGCCAAGGTCAACGGCGTGCTCGACGGCATCGATCCGGCCGACGTCAAGGAGGCTTTGGCCAACATCCAGAAAGCCAGCGCCAGCGCCGACAAGGCGGCCTCTGACATCGCCAAGGTCACCAACAAGATCGCCAACCGCTCCGACGACATCAATGACACGATCAAGAATGCCCGCCAGCTTGCGCAGCGCCTCAACGACGCCTCGGTGCGCGTCGACGGCATCCTGGCCAAGGTCGACAAGCTCCTCGGTTCCGGCGAGGCCGACGGCGTGATGGCCGATGCGAGGGCGACGCTCAAATCCTTCAAGCAGGTGGCCGACACCCTGAACTCCCGCCTCGGCACCATCGTCGACAACCTGTCACGCTTCTCCGGCCAGGGGCTGCAGAATGTGGAAGCGCTGGTGCAGGACAGCCGCCGCTCGATCAACCGCATCGAGGAAGCGGTGACCGACCTCAGCCGCAATCCGCAGCGCATCCTGTCCGGCGGCGAGGGCGAGGTCCGGCAGTTCGACGGAAGGGCACGGCGTTGACTTCGGCCGCCGCGACCGCCAAGAAAATGAACCGCGAATGCGGGTTGATCGGGGACAACGGGGATCGCGCGTGAAGTCGGTCAGGGTGGTAGCGGGTAGTTTGAGATCGTCCGCGGCGGCATTGCTGGTGCTTACGCTTGCCGGCTGTGCGGTCCTGGGCGGCAAGCCGGCGCCGCTCGACACGTTCGAGTTGTCCGCGCCTTCGGTCGATGTGCGCGCCCACAGCCGCCGCCAGATCCTGATCGCCCAGCCCTCGGCGCTCAAGGCGCTGGACAGCCAGAACATAGTCATCAGGCGTTCGGACCGCTCGATCCAGTTCCTGAAAGGCGCGCAATGGGCAGACCGGCTGCCGCTGATCGTGCAGGCGAGGCTGGCCGAGACCTTCCAGCGCTCCGGCAGCTTTGCCGGCGTAGGCAAGCCGGGCGAAGGGCTGGCCATCGACTACCAGATCATCGTCGAGGTGCGCTCCTTCGAGGTGCGCGTCAATGGCGGCGAGCATGCCGACGTCGACCTGTTCGTGCGCATCCTGAACGACCGCAACGGCGAGGTGCGCGCCTCGAAGAACTTCACCGCGAGCGCGCCGGTTTCCG
>NZ_RZSA01001255.1:0-1619 GCF_003998075.1 Mesorhizobium sp. M2A.F.Ca.ET.037.01.1.1
AGTGTGGCAACGCGGTGGCCGCCGCAGCAATGGCAAGCGGCCGGCGCCGGCTCGGCCACGCGTTCGCGCGGCAGGTGCTCGGGAAATGGCTGGCGCGCCGGTCGTTTGCGCATGTAAGGCGCCACCTCGGTGGTCCGGGCAGCGGCCTGTTCGGCGGCGATCTCATCTTCCGTCGCGGTGCTCTCGAGCTCATCGAAGGTGAGTTCCATCTGGTCGTGCAGGCGGGCTGAGCGTTCAGAACTCTGACCATGCAGCGCCCGCTGCAGCTTGCGGATCGTCAGATGCTGATGTGCGATCAGCGCCGCATCATCCGATGCCTTGGCCCTGGCGACCGCCAGTTCGGCCTCGACCAGCGCAGCGCGGGCGGCCTCGTCTTCGGCTCTGGCCAACGCCGCGGTCAGCGCTGCTCTCAGCGCGCCGATATCGTCCGGAACAGCATCCTGGGCGGTGGCAACCATGCCCTGGAGTGAATCATAAAACGCGTCCGCTGACTCGCGGAAAATGGCGCAAACTCAAAGAAAACTCAGCCCGCGCGCTGGGGGCGGAACGTGTGAACCGGGTTGCGCCAATCGATCCCGTCGAGCATGTAGGCGAGCTGCGCCGGTGATATGGAAACCGTGCCGTCCGCCGGCGATGGCCATAGAAACCGGCCCTTCTCGAGCCGTTTTGCATACAGCGACATGCCGAGCCCATCATGCCAGATAATCTTGATCAGATTGCCGCTGCGGCCGCGGAAGACATAAATATCGCCGGCATGCGGGTCCCGGCCCAGCGTCTCCTGAACCTGCAGAGCGAGGCCTTGCATCCCGCGACGCATATCGGTCCGGCCGACCGCCAACCAGATCCGCACCTGGCTCGGGACCGGGATCATGAAACGCCCAGCGCCTTCACCATCGCCGCCGCCAGTGTTGGCGGCGTGGTCAGCGGAATCCGCAGCCGCACCTTGCCGGCGACCTCCAGCTCGATCACCGCTGGGGATGCCGCCGGCCGCGAAACGGCGACAGGCTCGTCGGGAGCCACGACAACCTCGGCAAAGCCCGTCTCGCGGGCTCTCACCGTGCGGCGCCACTTGTAGATCAGGCTGGTCGCGACATCGTACTGACGCGCCACCGCCGCCACCGTGGCCCCGGGCGCGAATGCCGCGGCCAGTATCCGGCACTGATCCGCTTCACTCCAACGGCGCCGCCGCTCCGGCCCGGTCAATAACGTCACATGGCTCATGCTGTGCTGCTAACTTCGCTCGTAAGGACGACCTTAAGAGCGCAGCCTCGCTACCGTGCCATCTTCTCGCAAGGCGGCCTTCGCCGGAGGCGTACCCTCCGTGCAGCGTGCCGTTGAGTGCGCAGCCGTAGCGCGCGCCGGATGGACCGACGGCTACAATAAGATGCATCCTCTTCAGCGCTCAGGATGCGGTCCCCAACGGAGTTGATCCGAACCCAACCAGTAGAGGGGGACGGCGAAACGGCTGCACTACACGATGTTGCCGTCGCTTTGCACTTATTGTGTAAGAATGCGGCTTATTGATACTGATTTGCCATATAGATGTGAGACGGCATGATTCTCACTGCATTGAGAAGAGGCTCTCCGCCTGCGAACTCGGACTATCATGTTCTCGGCTG
>NZ_RZSA01001256.1:0-1617 GCF_003998075.1 Mesorhizobium sp. M2A.F.Ca.ET.037.01.1.1
GTTCTGTCTAGCAGAATGGTATTCCTATTGACAGAACGAGATAACATTTGCTTGAAATCGAAGTGAAGGCCTGTGTCGGGCCTCGTCTTGGCAGGGCACCTGGAGGAGAGGTGTCGTGATTTGGAGGAAATCCCCATGCTGAACAGACGCAAATTCCTGACGAGCACGGCAGCCGTCGGCGCCGCTGGTTTCACCGCGCTGCATTTTACCCCCGCCTTGGCGCAGGACGTGCCGCAGATCCAGATTTTTGTTCCGGCGGCGCCCGGTGGCGGCTGGGACCAGACGGCGCGCACGATCGACCAGGTGCTGCGCTCCGAGAAGCTCATATCCGGCTCGCAGATCACCAATGTCGGCGGCGCCGGTGGCACGGTCGGCCTGCCGCAATTCGTTAATCAGTGGAAAGGCAAGGGCAATTCGCTGATGGTCGCCGGCATGGTCATGGTTGGCGCCATCATCGCCAACAAGGCAGCCAACAATCTTACCGAGGTGACACCGATCGCTCGCCTTACGGGTGAGTTCGAGGCGCTGGTGGTGCCTGCGGAATCGCCGTTCAAGACGACCGGCGATTTCGTCGCCGCGCTGAAAGCCGATCCGACCAAGGTTCCGGTTGCCGGCGGCTCGGCAGGCGGTTCCGACCACATCCTGTTCGGCCTGATCGCCAAGACGGCCGGCGTGCCGGCGGCGAACCTCTCCTATGTGCCGTTCGCCGGTGGCGGCGAGGCGCTGTCGGCGCTGCTCGGCAACCAGGTCGCGGCCGGCATTTCCGGCTACGGCGAATTCTCCGAGCAGATCAAGGCCGGCGCGCTCCGGCTGCTCGCCATCTCGGCCGACAAGCGCCAGGACGGCATCGATGCGCCGACGCTGAAGGAGGCCGGTTTCGATGTCGAGCTGTTCAACTGGCGCGGCGTCTTCGCGCCGCCCGGCGTGTCCGACGACGACAAGGCGGCGATGATCAAGCTGATCGAGACCATGGCCAAGAGCGACGCCTGGGCGACAGAGTGCAAGAACCGCAACTGGACGCCGATCCTGCTCACTGGCGACGACTACGCCAAGTTCGTCACCGAGGACACCGCCCGCATCGGCGCCATTTTGAAGGATCTCGGTCTCGCCTGAGGCGTCCACCGGATCACGGAGGCGGCACCGCCTCCGTGACAGCATGCAAGCAGGAAATGGACTGCGGCGATGCCGGCAGCCGCGTGCCGGCCATCCGGCGAGGAGATCATGAGCACCAGCGACCATCAGGCGTCACCGCCGGGTCTTGCCTTACCTGAATTACTGATCGGCGTCGGGCTTCTCGCCTGCGCCGGCGCCGTCGCCTGGCAGACGCTGGCGATCCCGGTCTCGCCGCTCTACTCCAAGGTCGGCCCGACGGTCTTCCCCTATATCACCATGGCCGGGATGATCTTGCTGTCGCTGCTGCTCATCCTCGCCGCCATTCGCGGCGGCTGGCAGCCGGAGGAGGAAAAGGAAACGCCGACCGATTGGAAGGCGATGGGCCTCGTGGCGGCGGGTCTCGTTGCCAACCTCGTGCTCATCCAGCCGCTCGGCTTCACCGCGGCCTCGGTCATCATGTTCGTGCTGGTCTGTTTCGGCTTCGGCAGCCGGCACCCGCTGCGT
>NZ_RZSA01001257.1:0-1609 GCF_003998075.1 Mesorhizobium sp. M2A.F.Ca.ET.037.01.1.1
GTCTTGATCTCGGCCTCCTCCTTCTCCGGGCTGCCGGGGAACCAGGAGGGCACCGGGCCGCGGCCGACTTCGGCCTTGCCCTGGAAGGACTGCACCATGGCGCTGTAGTCGAACGCCTTGACCAGCGCCTCGCGGAAATCCTTGTTGTTGGTCGGCGCCAGATCCATGTTGAGGTAGATCGCCGGCCAAGCCCACAGATTGTTGCCTTCGACCAGATGGAAGCCGCTGCTGGTGCCGATGCGCAGCGCCTCGTCGAGCGGCACGAAATTGGCGAGGTCGAACTCGCCGCCTTCAACACCGCGGGCGCGGTTGGCGCCGTCGGTGACGAAGCGGTCGAGCACGCGGTCGAACGGCTTTTCCGGGAACTTGCCCCACCATTTGTCATTGCGCTTCAGCTCGATCTGGGTGCCGCGCGTCCAGGACACGAATTCGTAGGGGCCGGTGCCGTTGGCGTTCTCGTTGAACCATGCCTGGCCGAGGTCGTCCTTGTGCTTGGCGATGTCCTCGTCCGACAGCATCTCGATGCGGCTGAGATTGGAGGCGAGGAAGACGGTCGGCGCCTTAGTCTCGACCTTGACGGTCTTGGGATCGACCACGGTGACGCTGGCGATGTCGTCGACCAGATAAGATTGGCCCTGGCCGATCTTCAGCAGCCGGTCGAGCGTCGCCTTGACGTCGTTGGCATCGAAGGCGGTGCCGTCATGGAAGGTGACGCCGTCGCGCAGCTTGAAGGTCCAGACCTTGCCGTCCTGTTTCCATTCCGTTGCAAGCGCCGGCAGCAATTTGGACGGATCGGTAAGGTCGAAATCGACCAGTCGATCGTAGATGTTGCGGGTGACCGTGAACTCCCAGTTCACGTTGGCCTTGGCCGGATCGATGGTGCTCGGCTCGCCGGCATCGGCATAGACGAAGGTGGATGCGTCGGCAGCGAAGGCCGAGTAGGAGACGCCGCTGGTCAAAAGCCCGAGCGCCAGTCCCAAAATCCCATTGCGAAGCTTCATTGTTCTCCCCTTATTTTTGGTCTCCGGAAATAGAATATATCATATATGATGGAGGTCGCAAGCACGCATGTTGTGTTTCCACGCCGCGTGGCGGGCAGCAAGATGCAAGCATTGAGGCGCAAAAAGGCCTAGCCCTCATGGCTCATTAGCCCGATGTATCGGGACATTAGTCAGGGTCGCGAACGACGCGAAGGCTCTTCTTCGGCTCCTTCCTTGCTCTCGATGGCGGCGAGATGCTCGACGAATTTGCGGCCACCTTCGATCAGGTCCTGCTCGAAGGCGCGCCGCAGCGCTGCCTCGTCCTTCGCACGCAAGGCGGCGATTGCATTGACGTGCTGGTGCTGGCCTTCATAGGTCGGATGGCCATGCGGGTAGAGTAGGTTGAGCAGCGGGCCGGCCTGGATCCACAGTCTCTCGATCATCTCGATCAGATGCGGCATTTCCGATTGGCGATGCACCGCGAAGTGGAAGTCGTAATTGTACTGAAGCGCGGCCGGGTAGTCCTTGGTGCGCTCTGCTTCGATCAGCTTGTGGTGGATATCTTCGAGCGTTTTCAGGAACGGCTCGTCGATATGCGGCATTGCCTTGGCGGCCGCATAAGGTTCCAG
>NZ_RZSA01001258.1:0-1606 GCF_003998075.1 Mesorhizobium sp. M2A.F.Ca.ET.037.01.1.1
TGCCCACCCCGACCAAGAGAGCAGGCCTTGGATGGGCTTTCACGCGAAATCCAAGGCGGCCGCCGACGCTGACATCGACGCGTGGACGCCTTCGCAGGTGCGGGAGTTCGGTAAGTCGCTGGTGGCGACGCCTGCCAACCACCGCGAGCTCTGGTATCACGCCATCGACAAGCTGGACGCGCTGAAGCACGACCTCGAGAACGGCGACTCCTCGATAGCGTCGATCCTTCAGGCCGTGGATCAGGAGACCGAGTTCAGGAAGTTCATTGGCGGATGGTGCCGCGACCGCGCGGCAGGTCGCTACGTTGTCCCGCAGGAGGAGGAGCTCGCCGACGCCAAGCGCCCAGATCTGCGGTTCTTCGGCGTGGGCTTCGACGCCCCCGTGCCGACCGAGCTTAAGCTCGCCGACAAGTGGACCGGTCCACATCTCTTCGAGCGTCTGGAAATCCAGCTATGCGGGGACTATCTCCGCGATGTCCGCTCTAGCCGCGGGGTCTTTCTCCTCGTTTACCTTGGAACGAAGTCGTACTGGGACTTGCCGAACGGAAGGCGCGCTGACACCTTCGAACTGCTGATCGACGAGCTTCAGCGTCACTGGACGCTAATCTCCAACGACTATCCCGGCGTCGAGGACATCCGGGTCGTTGGCATCGACTTGACCCGACGGGGCATCGACGCCAAGGCTGGGAAGGCTGCCAAGACCACCAAGAAGGCGAGAAAGGCGGCCACGGCCGAAGGGAAGCTGCTTAAGACTGGGTCCAAAAAACACGAGACCACCATCCCCACACCTTCAGGCGACAGTAAGCCGGGCGCGCCTGCCAAGCCGGACAAGAAGGGCGGGCAAAACGAAAAGAAGAGGAGGCGCGCCTAGACGGCCGCTATTGGAGTTTCGGCGCGAGCGTTAAACGACCTTGATGGGGGCGCAAAGCTGCCGCCGCTGGTGTCGGCGGCAAAGTCCGCTTCTTTGGCGAAGGCAAAGTTTGCCTGAATGGCCGAAATGGGGGCGCAAAGCAGTCATTCACGGCTCGACGTGCGGAGGTGGCTTTCGGGTCATGGCCGTGAATTGACCCGGAGCGAGCGAGCTTCCGCTTAGGGTCGATTCCTGAAACAGCTCCCTCGGAGAAATCATCCGACTTAGCTGCTGATCTGAGCAAATCACTCCGGTTTTCTCCGCGCGCTCCAGCTCTCTCCTGCACTCGTAGCGCCCGCAAATTGTGCGATTGGTGGACAATCACTCCGGTTATCTTCTGAACTTCACAATTCTATCCGCTCGGGGTCGCAAGAACACGGGGACGCTTCGCTCTGATCCACCGTCAGTGGCGCGCGAATAGGCCTCCAGCAGGGCCGCAAGGTCAGCGCCGGTCGAGGGTGACCGCACAGACCTCGGCGATGCTTGATGCTTGTCCATGAAATCCGCAAAGTGCGCGATCAACCGGTCATGGCCGCCTGCAGCCAGGACGAGCCGACGTCGCCGGGCAACGGCATCGTCCTCGTCTTCCGTCAACCAGCTGACATGCTTGTCGGCGAGCCATTCGAAGCAGCGGATACGCGATGACGTGGACAGGTTCGTGAGCGTCTTCCCCAATGAGACGCCTGCAATGATAGG
>NZ_RZSA01001259.1:0-1605 GCF_003998075.1 Mesorhizobium sp. M2A.F.Ca.ET.037.01.1.1
ACGTCGTGTCGGGCGAGAACACGGCGAAACGGTCGCGGCCACCGGCCTTGGCGGCGTAGCAGGCATCGTCGGCGCAGGCGAGTGCATCGGCCACGCTCATGTTGCGGTCGCGCACGAAGGCGATGCCGATGCTGGCGGCAAGCCTGCGCGAGGTGACCGCCGAGCCGAGATCGGCATCGCGCACCGCGGCGAGCACGCCGCGGGCGATGCGCTCGGCGCAAGCGTCATTGCAGTTCGGCACCATCAGCGCGAATTCATCGCCGCCGAGGCGCGCCGCACGCGCCGACGCGGGCAGGCTGGCGAGGATGCCCGCCGCGACGCTCTTCAGCGCCAGGTCGCCGGCGGCATGACCGGCATAGTCGTTGAGCGCCTTGAAGTAGTCGAGGTCGACGTAAAACACCGCCAGCGGCAGGCGCTCGACCATGGCGATGTTCTCGGCGAGCAGCCGGTCGAAGGCGGAACGGTTGAGCAGACCGGTCAGGGCGTCGTGGCGCGCGGCGAAGGCAAGTCCCTCGGCGCGCATCTTCTCCTCGGTGATGTCGCGCACGGTGCCCAAGATCTGCCCGGCCGAGCCGACATCGGCGACGAAGCGCACCAGCGTTTCGAGATGACGGACCTCGCCGTCACGCCGGATGATGCGGTATTGCGAGGCCACGACATCGTTGGAGCCCGGCACGATCTGACGGGCGCGCTCGGTGGCTTCCTTATCGTCCGGATGAAGATAGGTGTGCCAGAGCTCGGCCGACACCTCGTCCTTGTCGGCAGCGAGGCCGAATATCTCACGGGTGCGCGCGTCCCAGAAGGTTTTCCTTGTGCCGATATCGTGATGCCAGATGCCGGTACCGCTGGCTGCAAGCGCGAGGCGGAAGCGGACGTTGACCTGCTCGAGCGCCGCCTCGGCTTCCTTCTGGCGGGTGATGTCGGTCTGCACGCCCATCAGCCGAAGCGGCTTGCCGTCGGCGTCGCGCTCGACAATGCCGCCACGGTCGAGAACCCAGACCCAGTGGCCGTTCTTGTGGCGCAGGCGCAGCTCGGTCTCAATGGAATCGACGAGACCCGCAATGTGCCGGTCGCCGCTTTCCTGCGCGCGCTGGCGGTCGTCGGGATGGGTAAGCTTCAGCCAGAGATCGGGCGTGTTGGCGAGCTCGCCCGGCTCATAGCCCAGCATCTTCGACCAAGTCGGTGAATAGTAGCAATCGCCGGCCGACAGATTCCAGTCCCAAAGGCCCAGATGAGCGCGGTCAAGCGCCTGCGCCCAGAACTTGCCGTTGCGTTTATTGTCGTCCGCCATACTTTGGTTCGTGCCACCCGGTCTCTGCAGTCTTGCATGAAAGCAGAGAAGAAAGAGTTACCGGGGGTGGAACTGCTTGATCTCCCCCTTGTAGGGGTTGAGGAGCGGTCCGCGCAGCGTATTGGCTTTCCGAGCCACGAAAGCCGGCAGACTGCTCTCAGGCAGTCTGCAGGAACACCTCTTCGGGCGCCATCCCGACCAGCTCGGCAAAGCGGCCATGGTCGGTCGCGCCCTCCGAGTTGATGACGAGCACGCGCGAACGCCTGTCGAGGCCAAGCGCGGCGCGCATGCGCCTGTCGCCCGCGGCGCGGACC
>NZ_RZSA01000125.1:0-10069 GCF_003998075.1 Mesorhizobium sp. M2A.F.Ca.ET.037.01.1.1
GTCATGCAGGCTGGTGACAAGGCAGATGTCGGCGGCGCGATAGAGTTCATAGACCGCCGCTTGCGAATGGTGCTCGGCCACCATGACGACCGGCCGGTAGGATTCGCTGCCGAAGCGCTGATTGATCTCCTCCGCGTAGCGCAGGCATTCCTCATGCAGATGCTTGTAGGCCGGCAGCGTGCCGCGGCTCGGCGCCGCGATCTGCAGGAATGCAACATTGCCTACCATTTCGGGATGGCGAATAAACAGCTCCTCCAGTGCATGGAAGCGATCGAGAATACCCTTGGTGTAGTCGAGCCGCTCGACGCCGACGCACAGCTTGGCGCCGGCTGGAATTCTGAACCGCTTGCGGACGCGCGCCCGGCTTTCCTCGACGCTGGGCAGGGCTTTCAGGAGCTCGACCGGCCATTCGATCGAAATCGGATAGGAATGCACCAGCGTCACCTGGCCGCCATAGGAAATGGCGGCATCGGCTCGCTCGATGCGGCTTTCCATGAAGCGGTCGACGCTCTCGGTGAAATTGTTGGCGTGGAACTGGGTGTGGAAGCCCACGATCGAACTGCCGAGCAGGCCGTCCAGGATGCGTTCGCGCCAGGGGCAGATGCTGAACACCTCCGAGTTCGGCCAGGGAATGTGCCAGAAGGTGATGACGATCGCCTCCGGCAACCGCTCGCGGATCATGCGGGGCAAAAGCGCGAAGTGATAGTCCTGGACCAGCACGATCGGCCGCTCGTTGCGCGCCTCGGCAACCACCGTTTCGGCGAATTTGCGGTTGACGGCTTCATAGGCTTCCCAGTCCGACTCGCGAAAAATCGGCCGCGTGAAGGCGATATGGCAGAGCGGCCACAGGCCTTCATTGGCGAAGCCGAGATAGTAGCCCTGATATTCGTCGTCGCTCAGCCATACCCGCCGCAGCGTATAGGACGGATTACCGGGCGGGACCTGAACCCGGTCGCCCTTGTCGACCATCCGGCGATCTGCGCTGCCGCCGCCATAGGCGATCCAGGTGCCGGCGCAGGCGCGCGTGATCGGCTCCAGCGCCGAGACCAGACCGCTTGCTGGGACAACGAGCTCGACGCCGCCGTCTCTGGTCTCGTTGTGGATATACGGTTCGCGATTGGAGACGACGATCACCTGCGCTTCCGGCAATTCGTCGGCAAGGATCTTGCGCAGGGTATCGGGCGACCACGAGACCAGAGTCGCATCGACCGACTGCCCGTTCTTCTCGAATTCGCGCAGCACCTTGCGCGCGGCTTCGGTGGCGGAGTCGTCACCGGAACCCGGCACGGCCGATGCAATCGGGTTATTGCGACGGTGTCGGGAGATCGAAATGATGATCGCTAATGCGGACAATCCGAGGCTTGCGAGAATGAGGACCAGTAGCAGGTCGGCGCCGTATTGTGTCATTGAAATGCCAGGTTGCCTCCGGCCGTCCGTTCATTGTTTTCGTTCGTGCCGGCCGCGGACGGGCAGACCGGCTTAGGTCTGCAACGCATGAACCAGCGATCAGTTCCGACACTTTTCGATTGTTGGACGCGGGGTTGCGGTGCTTTATTTACGTGCGCACTATGAGCGGTACCTGACCTTCATGCCGGTCAGGCAAGAAGGCCGCAACGCGGTCGCCGACCCTTTGGAAGGTGAGGTCGACCGCTTTGTCGCCGACCGTCAGATGCCGGAGCGTGAGCGTGTCGATGCCGATCGGGAGCCTAGGCCGCGTGACATGCAATTCGCCCTCCCAGCCATCGATTTCGAGCCCAAGGCACGCCTGCATCAACATGAAGGTGGAACCGGCCGACCAAGCCTGTGGCAGGCAGGCCACGGGATAGGCGATGGGCGCCTCACCCGGAGCCCTGGCGAAGCCGCAGAACAGTTCCGGCAGCCGCATGTTGAAATGCACGGCGGACTCGAACGTGCCGCTCATCAGCCGCACCACGCTGTCGCGTTCGCCGTAACGGGCGAGACCTACGCCGCAAAGTGCTGTGTCATGCGGCCAGATCGAGCCGTTGTGGTAGGACATCGGGTTGAAGAATACCGCGTCGTCGGCAAGCGTCCTCAGCCCCCAGCCGGAATGGAAGGACGCCGACAGCAATTGGTCGGCGACCAGCCTGGCCCGCTCCGGTTGCGGCAGCCCGACGAACAGCAGGTGCCCGGCATTCGACGTTCGGACCTTGCAGGGCTGGCCCTCGCCATCAATGGCCAGGGCGTAGAAATTCATGTCGTCCTGCCAGAAATCGCGTTCCACGGCGACTCGCATTTCCTCGGCGCGGTTCTCCCAGTGCTCGGCATCGGCGAATTCGCCGCGGCGGCGCGCCAGCGCCGCCAGGCCCCGGAAGGCGGCGAAGACGTAGCCCTGTACCTCGACGAGCGCGATCGGCCCTTTTGGAATGCGGCCGTCGGCATGGAAGACCGAATCGAAACTGTCCTTCCAGCCCTGGTTGGCGAGACCCGACTCGGCGGCGCGCTGATAGGTGACGAAGCCGGTGGCGCGGCTCGCCTCCTCCGTCCATTCGGCGGCGGCCTTGAGCGAAGGCCACAATTTGTCGATGAAGGCCATGTCGCCGGTGCGGTCGGCATAGGCGGAAGCCAGATGGATATAAAGCGGCGTGGTGTCGACACCGCCATAGTAGCGCCCGAAAGGAAGCTCGCGCAGCGCCGCCATCTCGCCCTTGCGCGTCTCATGCATGATCTTGCCCGGCTGGGAATCCGAGAAGGGCGAGGTTTCGGTCGCCTGGTGCTCGGCCAGAAATGCCAGAACACCGCGCGCCAGGCCCGGATTGAGCCAAAGCATCTGCAGGCTCGAGATCACCCCGTCGCGGCCGAACGCCGTCGAGAACCACGGGATGCCGGCATAGGGATAAGGCCCCGTCGGCAGCTCAGTGGTGAGCAGCGCTACGTCGGCGCGGGCACGCTCGACCCAGTCGTTGAAGACGCGGCCCGAACTGTGCACCGTTGCGCCATGACGCCGCTTGGCACGCATGCCGAAGCGGGCCCGTGCCGCCGCGGCGCGGAAACGGTCGCGACTGGGAGCCTCGGATACTTCCGGTCCGACTTCGACATAAAGCACTTTCTGGCTGCGCTTGGTCACCGCGATCAGGAAGTCGGCGCGGTTGTCGCTTAATTTGTCGGGGGCCTGCGAAAAGGAGATCGCCGATAGCCGTGGGAGCCCGTCGAGGCCGTCATAGCCGAGCATGACGGACTCCTTTTCGGTCTTGGCGACATGTGTCGTGCCGCGCTTCACCCGCGTCGAGCCGCGCACCTCGAACATGTCGCGGAAGTCTGCGGCGAAATGCAGCGAGACGGTGATGGTCGAATGCTCGCGGCTGTAGTTGGACAGCGTGATGCGCTCGAACAACCGGTCCTGCCAGATCAGCCTGACCCGTTCGATATGGATCGCGCCCTGCGGGATGTCACGGCCGGCGGCGCTTTGGATCGGCAGGTTGGTCAGGTTGGACGTGAACAGCACATTGTCCTGGCTGAGCGAAGCGCCGAGCAGCGACATCTGCCTGCCGCCGATGGTCAGCCGGAATTCGGAAAGCACGCGCGTGTCGTCGCGGAAGAACCCGTCGCCCGAGCCCCTGATGTCGCCATAGGCGTCGGCGACAGCGAAGCAGTCGCCCTGCTTGAGGGCGAAAAGCCGGTGCGGTTCCCGCGGCGCGGTCTCGTCGAGTGAAGAAAGGGCTACGGCAGGATCGAGCTTGCGCTCGTCGAGCTCCATCATTCGTCACCTCTTCGTTTGCCCCGCCCTAGAGCATGATGCCGAAAAGTGTGAAGCGGCTTTCGGACGACATTATGCTCTATCTCTTTGATTTAGAGCCGGATTGAGATTTCAGGCCGAACAGACCTGAAATCATCCGGCTCAAGGGATGAAGGTCAGGAGGCCTTGGCCTCCGGCATGCCGGTCAGACGCATATAGGCAGCAAGATAGTCGCTTGCCATTCTTGTCGCCGAGAACCTTTTCTCGAACACCGCCCTCACCTGCCGCCGGTCGAGATCGAGAAGCGCCGGCATTGACGCGACCGCGGCGTCGACGCTGTCCACGACGAAGCCGGTGATGCCGTCGTCGACGATCTCCGGCAAGGCGCCTTGGTTCCAGGCGATCACCGGCGTGCCGCAGGCCATTGCCTCGATTGCGACGAGGCCGAACGGCTCCGGCCAGTCGATGGGAAACAGCAGGCCCGCCGCGTTGCCGAGAAATTCGGCCTTCTCGTCCTCGGTGATCTCGCCGACATAGTCGATCCGGTCGCCATCGATCAGCGCCTCGATATTGGCGCGGAAGTAGGCGCGGTCGTCGTCGCCGATCTTGGCCGCCAGCTTCAACCTCAACCCGGACCGTCGCGCGATCTCGATGGCGCGGTCCGGCCGTTTGTCGCGCGACAGGCGCCCGAGGAAGGCGAGATATGGTTCTTCCGCCCGCGGCTCATAGGTCGGTTGGTAGGCATCGAGCGGCAATCCGTGATGGATCGTGGCGAGCCAGTTCGCGTCGGGCAGACCGCGCTTCTGGCTGTGCGAAATCGAAATCATCGGGAAACGCGGGAAGCGCTTATAGGCCGGCGCCAGGTCGACATAGTCGAGCCGGCCATGCGGCGTCGTCACCGTTCGCCCCGCAATGTTCTCGAAGAACGGAAAATGCAGGAAGTGGCTGAGATGGAAATGGATGACGTCGAACTCGCCGGCGCGCGCGCGCACATCGGCGAGCATGGCGAGATGCGCGGCGATCTCCGATTTCTTCGGGCGCGGGTCGAGGCGTATCGCCTGGTCACGCGCGGGCACCAGCCTGGCCGACGTCTCGCTGTCGCCACTCGCGAACAGCGTGACATCGTGGCCGAGCTCGACCAGCGCTTCGGTGATGTAGAAGACGATCCGCTCGGTCCCGCCATAGAGTTTCGGCGGCACCGATTCATAGAGCGGCGCGACATGGGCAATGCGCATCGGATCCCTCGGCTGTTGACGCGAAGCAAAATGCGTCAGCCGCCAGATCGTTCCTGCCCAATTGGTCGAGGTGCGTTAGCCGCCGATTTTGCCGCGCCGCGCTTTGCCCAGGGTCTCCGCGCCAGAAGCCACAGTCTCCTGCGCGGGATACCACTGTTTCCAGCCGGATTATCGCGTCTCTACGACATCCGTTCAATTGATCGGCCAGGCCGGGCGGCAGTGTCGAAGGATGCCTTCCCTCACGTCGATCCTGGCGCCGCCGCGGTGACACGCCACACCGTGTTGCCGACATCGTCGGCAATCAGCAGCGCGCCGGATTTATCGACGGCAACGCCGACCGGACGGCCCCTTGCCTCGCCCTTGTCGTTGAGGAAGCCGGTGACGACGTCCTGCGCCATGCCGTTCGGATGCCCGCCGCTGAACGGCACGAAGACCACCTTGTAGCCATTGAACTGGGAGCGGTCCCAGCTGCCGTGCTCGCCGACAAAGGCGCCGCCGCGATAGGATTGCGGCAGGTTGCTTGCGGTATAGAACGCAAGCCCGAGCGGCGCGACATGCGAGCTGAGCGCGTAGTCCGGCGGGATGGCCTTGGCCACCATGTCCGGCCGCTGCGGCATCACGCGCGGATCGACATGCTGGCCGTAGTAGCTGTAGGGCCAGCCATAGAAGGCGCCGTCCTTCACCGACGTCATATAGTCCGGCACGAGGTTCGGGCCGAGCTCGTCGCGCTCGTTGACCACCGTCCACAGCGCCTTGCTCTCAGGCTCGAACGACAGGCCGTTAGGATTACGCAGCCCGCTGGCGAAGATGCGCGAGCGGCCGGTGACGCGATCGACCTCCCAGATCGCGGCGCGATCTTTTTCGGCTTGGATGCCGTTCTCGGTGATGTTGCTGTTCGAGCCGACGCCGACATAGAGCAATGAGCCGTCCGGGCTCGCCACCAGGCTCTTCGTCCAGTGGTGATCGATCGGCCCGCCCGGCAGTTCCGTCAGCACCTTGCCCGGCGCCGTGATCTTCGTATCGCCCGGCAGGTATGGATAGCGCATGATCGCGTCGGTGTTGGCGACATAGAGGTCGTTGCCGACCAGCGCCACGCCGAAGGGCGAGTTGAGATGGTCGAGGAACACGCCCTGGTAATCCGGCTTGCCGTCGCCATTGGTGTCGCGCAGCAGCGTGATGCGGTTGCTCGGCCCGGTATCGCCGCCGGAGGTGACCCAGCTCTCGACCCAGCCCATAACGATGTCCTTGGGCCGCTTGACCGATGCTTCATCCGGTGCCTTGGACTCCACCACCAGTATGTCCCGATTGGGCAGCACGTAAAGCGAGCGCGGATGCTGAAGTCCCTTGGCCAGCGCCGCGATTTGCAGGCCCTGCGCGACGGCCGGCTTTTCATCATTTTTCCAGCCGACCACCGAGGCCAGATGCATTGGCGGGAACAGGTATTGATTTATCTCCGGCAGTTTCGGGTTCGGGCCGATCTGCGCGTTCGGATCGGTGTTGTCGTCGCTGCAGCCGGCAACGCCCAGCGCCGTTGCGCAACAGAGCGCGGCGACCATCCATTTGATGGGGCCGTCAAATCGTCTCATCGGCCACTCCTACGTGATGGCGATAGACCAGCGCCCAGCCGAGCCAGCCCGTGAAGATCAGGATGATCACCACCAGCGCCGACAAGATCAGCCCGGCCGGCACGACGGATGTCCAGGCATCGCGCGTGTGGATGAGCATGTTGAAGAAGGACAGCACCAGCACGACCAGGTTGCCGGCCATATGCAGCCATGCCGTCGGCTGGGCGCGTATCCTGCGGCTGCCAAGAAAGTCGGTAAGCCCCGCTATGGCAGCCAGGATGCCGACGATGACACCGACGGTTACAAGCCAGGTTGAGAAGTAGGCCCAGGTCATTTCGGCCGTCCGCCAATAGTCGATATCCGTGAGCAAGGTCCCGACGAAACAGGCGATCGGGATGGTGACGAGCATGGGATGGATGGGATGGCCGGCTATGCTTGCCGTGGATCGCGGATTGTCCATGCGCAAGCTCCTTTCCGCGCTGCTGCTGGCTTAACAGCGCGAAAAGCGGAATGTTCCGCCGGAAAGACGCGCGCTCACCGGAAGGTGAACGCCGATATCCCTTCAGTCAGGCTGACCCGGAATAGACCGTTCGATTGCGGCGGGCGCGCATTCCGCAAATGTCACTTGAGGCGGCTGGCATGCCACTTCAGATGGTCGTCCATGAAGGTCGAGATGAAATTGTAGGAATGGTCGTAGTCTTCCTGCATGCGCAGGGTGAGGTCGATGCCTGCCTTCTTGCAGGCTTCTCCCAGCAGCCATGGGCGAAGGCCATCCTGCAGGAAACCATCCGCCGTGCCCTGATCGACGAGGATTTCCGGGAAGCGCTTGCCGTCCTCGATCAGCAGCGTCGCATCATAGGCGCGCCAGCTCTTTTCGTCCGTTCCGAGATACTTCTCGAAAGCGGGGCGCGACCAGCCGGCCGTCGAGGGCTGCACGATCGGCGCGAAGGCCGAGCAGCTCCGATAGCGCTCCGGGTTCTTCAGCGCGATCGTCAGTGCGCCATGCCCGCCCATCGAATGGCCGAAAATGCCTTGGCGCGAGATGTCGACCGGAAAATTGGCGGCGACCAGCGCAGGCAATTCCTCGGTGATGTAGGAGTACATCCGGTAGTTCTTCGCATAAGGCTGCTCGGTCGCGTCGAGATAGAAACCGGCGCCGCAGCCGAACTGCCAATTGTCCTTCTCGTCTGGAACGTCGGTGCCGCGCGGGCTGGTGTCGGGACACACGATGACGAGCCCGAGTTCGGATGCCAGGCGACGGTACTCGCCCTTGTCCATGACGTTGGCATGGGTGCAGGTCAGGCCCGACAGATACCAGAGGACCGGAAGCCGCCCGTCCTTGGCCTCGGGCGGCACGAACACCGCAAAGGTCATGTCGCAGGCGCAGACCTCCGAAGCATGCGAATAGACGCCCTGGATGCCGCCATGCGATTTGGAGGTGGAAACGACCTTCATCGGTTGCCTCTCGTTGGGAAATCCTGGCCCGGCATAACCGCCGGCCATGATCGGCGCAACCTGGCGCCCTCGGCAAACCACAGGTGTGGCGCGACCAAGGTTTCGTTCGGTTAGCCCGCCGGCGCAATCAGGTCTGGGCCGACTTGCTGAAAACCGGGCACCCCGGAAAGCTTCAGGCCGGTGGCGATTTCCTCGAGCAAGATATCCAGCACACGCTCGACCCCGGCCCGTCCTGCCACCGCGCCGATCAGGGCGGCGCGGCCGATGGCCGAGGCGGCCGAGCCGCGCGCTTTCGCCTTGATGACGTCCATGCCCGTGCGGATACCAGAATCGATCAGGATCGGAGCTCGGTCGCCAACGGCCGCATGCACGGCTCCGATGGCGTCGATGCTCGCGACCGCGCCGTCGAGCTGGCGGCCACCGTGATTGGACACCCAGATCCCGTCCGCGCCTTCCGCGATCAATCTCACGGCATCGTCCGGGTGCAGGACGCCCTTGACGATCAGCGGGCCCTTCCACCAGTCGCGGATCGTGCGGAAATCGTCCCAGTCGAAACCCGCGTGGAGATTGCAGCCGACGCGCGCCGCGATCGTCAGCCCCGCGCTGGTGTCACCGAGGTAACCGCGGACATTCGCGAACTGAGGCAGGCCGCCGCGAAGCAGGCGAAACGACCAGCCCGGATGCGCGATCCCTTCGATCACGTGCCGCAGGGAGGGCCTGAGCGGAATCGAAATCCCGTTCCTCAGATCCTTCTCGCGCTTGCCGCCCGTCTGCAGGTCGACAGTGACGACCAGCGCCGAAGAGCCGAACTCTTCAGCCTGCCGCACCAGCCGGCGATTGAAATCGAAACCCTTCAGCACGTAGAGCTGGAACCAGAGCGGGCCCTGGACCGCCCTTGCCATCCGCTCGATGCCGGTCGTCGCCATGGTCGACAGCGTGTAGGGAATGCCGCGCGCCGCGGCCGCTGAAGCAATGGCGATGTCAGCGCCGGGGCGCACCAGCGCGCAGGACCCCATCGGGCTGATCACCAGCGGCGTCGGATAGGTCCTCGACCACAAGGTGGTGGTGAGGTCGGGCCGGGATACGTCGGTCAGAACACGCGGCAGCAGGCGGATGCGTTCGAAGCCGGCGCGGTTTTCGCGCAGGGTCAGCTCCTGGCCCGCCCCGCCATCGACGAACTCGAAGACCGATTTCGGCAGCCGGCGACGCGCCAGCTGGCGGAAATCCTCCACCGATACGCAACGATCGAGCCGCCCCATCTCCTTAGGCCGCGAGCCGGTCGCACACGTTCCCGGTGATTTCGGCGGTCGATGACTTTCCCTTCAGATCTGCGCTGAGCAGCCCGCCCGCCAGGCACGTTTCCGTCACGCTGCGGATCTGTTTAGCGGCCCGCAGCAGCCTTTCATCGCCATGTCCGCGCCCAAGCCAGTCGAGCATGGCCGCTGCCGACAGGATCGTCCCGTAGGGAATGGCGATGCCCTTGCCGGCAATGTCGGGTGCGGAGCCGTGCGCCGCCTGGAAGAAGCCGTTCTTGTCGCCGACCTCGGCCGACGGCGCCATGCCCATTCCGCCGACCGTCGCCGCGGCAAGGTCGGAGAGGATGTCGCCGAACATGTTCTCGCTGACGATGACGTTGAAATGGCCCGGCTTCAGCACGAGATGCATGGCCATGGCGTCTACCAGCGCATGTTCCGTCTCGATGTCGGGATACTCCTTCGCCACCTCGTCAAAGACCAAACGGAAGAAGGCGTAGCTGCGCAGCACATTCGCCTTGTCGCAGCAGGTCACCCGGCGAACGCCGTCGCGCGGCGCGCCGTTCGACTGGCGCGCCAGCTCGAAGGCCTTGCGCACGATGCGCTCGATACCGGCGCGCGTCTGCACGAGCGTGTCGACCGCCACTTGGCCGCGCAGCAACGCCCCTGCCCCGCGCGCGGCGTAAAGCCCTTCGCTGTTCTCGCGCAGGATGACGTAGTCGATGTCGCCGGCCTTCACCCCGGCGAGCGGGCTCGTCACCCCTTCGAAGAGCCTGATCGGGCGGATATTGGCGTAGAGATCGAGCTCGAAACGAAGTCTCAGCGTGAAGTCGAGGCCGGCTTCCGTGCCGTCCGGATAGACCACGC
>NZ_RZSA01001260.1:0-1604 GCF_003998075.1 Mesorhizobium sp. M2A.F.Ca.ET.037.01.1.1
CCCACAGAACGATTGGAAGTGATCAGAATCGATCCCTTCTCGTAGCGCCGCGACACCAGTTGGAAGAACAAGTGTGCGGCATTGGCCTCGAAGGGCAAATAGCCCAGCTCGTCGATGATCAATAATTTCGGCCGCGACAAGGTCGTCAACTGTTTGTCCAGCGAGCCATCGGCATGTGCCTTGGCCAGCATCGCCACCAGCGTCGCTGCCGTGACGAACTGCACATTGTAGTTCTGGCGGAGCGCCTCAGCAACAGACGAGACGAGCGGATAAATCTGCGGCTGGCGGCGCTTCAAACGGAAAAGCCGTGGAGTCCGACCGGCCCAGTCGATCTGATCGAGGCGCAATGCCACCACTTCCCCGCTGCGCATTCCATAGACCGCAAGCAGCAGCAGGATTGCACGATCGCGGATGTCCCGCGGCTTGTCGGTCTCGGCATCGGCCAACATGCGTTGCACGTCTGACCAGTCCGGGGCATACGGCAGAGACTCCTGTCGGTAGAGCCGGGGGCGGCAAATCGATCCGGCTAGGCTGTCGGCGCACATTCCCCGCTTTCCTGCGTAGCGCAGAAATCCGCGCAGAGCCGAAGCCGTGTTGGCGACGGAGACGCGGGACCATCGTCCCGTTGCCTGGGTAACGAAATAAGCGTCGATGTCCGCGGCCTGAAGAGCCCCGAGTTGCCGGTTCGTCTGCTCGCACCAGCGCAGGAACCTACCGATCACACGGGTCCATTGCTCGAGCGTCGATAGTGTGAAGCCGCGCTCATCGCGCATCCATCTCACATACTCATCGAGTTGGTTCTGATACCCGAACCCGGCGCTCGGTTCACGCCACCAACCGAGAAATCGAAGCCAAGGTCGTCCGATATCGACTACTCTTCGCGCCGCGGTGACCGCTCCGTGGGCCTGTTGCCTCTCAATGGCAATCCGTCGAAGTGCATCGATGTCGATGCCTTCCGAAGCGGCATCCGGGCCGAGACGCGTAGCAATCCACAACAGCTCGCTGCGCTTGGTTCTGAGAGAAAAAGGAGTGGCGCCGCGTTCCGCGCAGTGGCGAAGGTAACGACTCCGCTGTTCGGCAAACGGCGCGTCATCATTGTGGTGGCCCGACAAGTGGCCGGCATCAGTCGTCTGATCCATAGCAAACCTCCAATTGGAAAAGGCTTGCTAGCCAGCCATTAAGTTATGTTGCGTCAAGGACCCAACGACGGCCAGACTCCTGAGAAAGAAAAGGGCTTCCGCAACATAAATTTGGCCGCAACATAACGGCTGTAGCGGTAACCGTCCGGGTGGCGCTCGATGTATTCGTCCCAGAGGACCTGCAGCGTCACATGCTTACGCTTCAGCTCCCGGTGGACCTCCGCCCAGTCCGGCTCCGGCGCGCGGCGATGGCCCGTCTTGGTGCCCGCCGCCTTGTAGAGCGCGACCTCCAGAACCGCGTCGCTGACCTCCTCGCCAAGCGGCCAGGAAAGTCCTGCCGCCTCCGCACGCCGCAGCGTCTCGCGCACCGTCGAGGGCGCTGCCCCCTGTCATCGGGCGATGAATATTCCCTGATGGTGGGCATCGAAAATTCCCTAGTTGGCGCTGCTGCCGCCAGTTCCGGGA
>NZ_RZSA01001261.1:0-1602 GCF_003998075.1 Mesorhizobium sp. M2A.F.Ca.ET.037.01.1.1
AGTGAGAGGCTCGTCGACCATTTCACGCTTCTCCACGGGCTTCAATAGAGGTCAGGCGGCGAACGACGCCAGCACCTCACGGCATTTGCGCTTCGCCAACAAAGGCCTGACGAAATCGTTCGATGAGGCAGCTCGAAGCGATAACGCGGCAAAGCAAGCCGACCGGCTCAAACGCCTCGATAGTCCCGCCCGCCCTGATCGGCACATTCATCATCCGCTGACTTTGGCTGAGTGTGCCTGACCGAACAGACGGCCTTCTCCCCTGGAGAGGTTCCCAACGCTCGCGTTAGAAAGCGCATCCCAGGCGGTTGCCTGGTTGCTGGTAACGACAGGAACGCCCAGCGCCGCCTCAAGTTCGCCGACGATGCCTGCAGTCGTTAGGCCGGTACAGGAAATGAACAGAGCGTCGCTTTGCGGGTGGATCGCGTCCCGCGCCGCGGCCTTCAGCGATGCAGGCGACAGGCGGTTCATTTGCTGGTCGCCATCAAGGTCGAATGTCGAACAGCGGTCGAGCGCAAAGCCTTTGGCGACGAGGTGATCCGCGACCAGGTCGGCGGCTTCTTGATGGTAGGGCGCGAGTATCGAAATCCGCCGCGCCTCCAACGCCTTGAGCCCTTTGGCTGCGGCCTCGATAGGCGTCACGACCGGGATGCCCGGCTGGGCAGCCGATAGCGCCTCATGGACCCGCTCTATGCCGATCGCGACGGTACCGGATGTGCACGAAAATGCCATGGCATCGAGGCGTCCGCTGGATGCCAGCAGTTGGGCTGCCTTTGTCAGGTGATCGCCCATGGCCGCGAGCGAGGCAGCGTCGGCCACCTTGTCCATTGGTACCCGCGTCACCAGCATCTCGACGCCCTCTACGAAGGAGAGCCAATTGCGTAGATCGGCAACGCTGGCGCGATCGACCGAAAGGCAGATAAGCCCGACGGCGGCTCGGAAGCCGATACCGGCGTCAAAGCTTGAGTCGTCGGTTTTGACAAGGTTCCAATTGCGCTGCATTGCGGGTACCTATCGATGAGAATGAGCTAGGCCCGCCCGCGGGTTCGATACATTCATATTGTGCAACGTTGATTTGGGTGGACGTCAACCAAACAGCATAAATCTTGAGAGTTGTGGCTTCTGTCCCCGAGAATTATGCGGGCTTCTAGGGGCTATATGCCCAGCCGACGACGAAGGGGAAAGTTTGAAAACCACGAATGTAAAAGCCCTCAGAATGATATGTGTGTGAGGGTCCCGGCGCCGTAGCTTGGCTCGAATATGGGTCATTCACACGGAAATCGGGGACCTCGATGCTCGGCAATCTCATAGCTTACGGGAAGAAAATAGTTGTGCCGATTACCATTGTGTCGGCACTCGCCTGTGGCCAGGTGGCGGCCCAGGATCAGTCAGGTCCCATCAAGATAGTCGTGACCGGCATTACCGATGCCGATTTCATAGCCAACGTGTATGGGGCTTTTCTCGAGAAGCAGGGTTTTAAAGTCGAGCGCGTCAAGGCCGATTACGCGGCCCAATTCGTCGGCCTTGAGGCAGGCGATCTCGATTTCTCGACAAGCATCTGGGAAACCAGTCGCGACATCTTCGACGCAGCGTTGGCCACGG
>NZ_RZSA01001262.1:0-1600 GCF_003998075.1 Mesorhizobium sp. M2A.F.Ca.ET.037.01.1.1
ATCTGGTGCTGGTGCAGCCCGACGGATCCGAGATCGTCATCAAGGACGGCGCACTCAACGTGCCGACCTTCATCCTCGGCGATGTCGAGGTGCCGCGCGTCGCGCTCATCGCCGCGCTGGAGACAAGCCATGTCGATGTCGCCTTCGGCGCCGACGGCTCGATCTCGGCCGGCGGAAATGGCGCGCCAGGTAGCGCGGGCGGAAACTTTTCGGTACCTCCCGGCGGTATCGGCGACGGCTTCGGCCTGACGGCGTTGTTGCCGCCCACCGCATTGCAGTTCGGCCAGCCCGAGCATCGCGAGCTGTTCCCGGGGCTCGTCGACAGGGGCATTTCCGTCGTAGCGGTGTCGCTGCTCAGCCCGACCGAGGCGGCCAGCGAAACCGGCTTGAACGGTGGGCCGCAACAGTCGCCGGGCAGCGACGCGCCGAGCGACGCGGAAACGTCAAGCAATGGAACGATCACCATCGACGCGCCGGACGGCATCGGATCGATCGTCATCAACGGCGTTGCCGTCACCGCCGTCGGACAGCAGATCCAGGGCCAGTTTGGCTACATCACCATCGTCTCGCTGAACACGAGCACCGGGGTCGTCGAATACAATTATACCGTCACCGAATCGGTCACGCATCCTGTACATACGGACGGATACGACCAGAACGACACGATTCCTGACAATTTCAGCATCACCGTCACCGATTCCGACGGCGATACGGCCAGCACCACGTTTGCCGTTGCCATCATCGACGACGTGCCGACGGCGGTCGCCGACACCGACAGCGTGGCGGCAGGCCAGCTCGGCCCGGCGACCGGCAATGTGCTACTCGGCGGCACCGATGCGGGCGACAGCAACACTACGGACGGCGTCAAGGACGTCCAGGGTGCGGACGGGGCCAAGGTCGTCGGCGTTGCCAAGGGCACGACAAACGCCGATCTGGACGACGCGAGCACGCTCGACGTGCAGGTCCAGGGCGCCTACGGCAAGCTGACGCTCCACGCCGACGGCACCTACACCTATGTGCGTGACGCCAACACGCCGGGAGGCGTCAACGACGTCTTCACCTATACGATCAAGGACGGCGACGGCGACACCTCGCACACTACGCTGACGATCTCGATCGGCAATTCGACCCCGGAGATCAGCGACCTGACGCCGGAAGCCAACGGCGGCGACGTCGTCGTCAACGAGGACGACCTCTTGGCCGGCCGCGGCCCCGGCGAGTCAGCCGGCTCCGACCCTTCAAAGGAAAGCACCACCCAGGGCGGCACCTTCACCATTCACTCGCCCGACGGCATTGCCTCGCTGAACATCGGCGGACACGACTTCATCACCAATGGCCAGTTTACCGGCGGTTCCTTCACGACGGCGCTAGGCAACACGCTGGAGGTGACGGCCTACAATGCCGCCACCGGTGAGGTCACCTACACCTACACGCTCGTCGATAATGAAGAGCATTCCGCCATTCAGGGCACCAACAGCCTGTTCGAGAATTTCGACGTCACTCTGACCGACCTTGACGGCCAGAGCGCCAACAGCACGCTCTCCGTCAATATTGTCGACGACGTGCCGACGGCGCATGCCGACTCCAACAGCGTCTCGGA
>NZ_RZSA01001263.1:0-1599 GCF_003998075.1 Mesorhizobium sp. M2A.F.Ca.ET.037.01.1.1
GTGGCGAACGCCGTCAGCTTGGTGGTGGTGGTGTTGATGCCGAGAGAGCGACAGGCGATCTCGTCTTCGCGCAACGCTTCCCAGGCGCGTCCCACCGGCAGGCGACGAAGCCTTATGGTGACGAAGGCGGTGAGCAGGCAGAGCGCCAGGGCGAGATAGTAGAGGAAGATCTTGTAGTAGGCCCCTGATTGGGCAATGTGCAGAACCTTGGCGATGTAGTTCGGGTCGGAGACGTTGAAAGACATCAGGCCGAAGAACGAGACTTTCGGAATGCCCGAGATGCCTGCCGAACCATTGGTGACTTCACGCCAGTTGATGAGCACCAGGCGGATGATCTCACCGAAGGCAAGGGTCACGATCGCCAGATAGTCGCCGCGCAATCTGAGCACCGGGAAGCCGAGCATGACGCCCCAGAAGGCCGCCATGCAGCCCGCGGCCGGCAAAAGGATCCAGAACGACAGGCCGAAATGCGTGCCAAGCAACGCGTAGGCATAGGCGCCGACGGCATAGAAGGCGACGTAGCCGAGATCGAGCAGGCCGGCCAACCCGATGACGATGTTGAGGCCCCAGGCCAGCATCACATAGATCAGGATTTGGATGCCGAAATTGTCGACCCATTTGAGCGAGCCCTGGAAGCCGAACAGGAGCACCATCGCGATCGGATAGAGCAGTAGGACGACAAGGCCGATCCTGTTGAAGTTCCGCTTCAGGAAGCCAGGTTCGGCGACGACGGCGGGCGCCTGGGCCCTTTCGGCTTTCGACCGCTCCATTGCCGGAAGCGCATACGCCACATAGGCAAAGCGGCCGAGCGTGACGGCAATGACCACGATGGCGAGCAGGCCCCAGCGCTGCACCAGGATCAGTTCGTTGCTGATGTTCTGGTCTGTCCTGAGACCGATGAACAGCACGAACAGGCCGAGCGAGATGGCGCCGGCATAGAGCGCCTCGCGGAAAGCGCGCTGGATGGGAGTGGCGACGGTGTCGCGCTCCGAGGACACGGTAACGGCCATGAGGATCAGACCTTTTCGACTTCAGGCCGGCCGAGGATGCCGGAGGGCAGGAAGATGAGCACGATCGCCAGGATCGAAAATGCGGCCACGTCCTTGTAGTCGATGGAGAAATAGGCCGACCACATGCTCTCGATGAAGCCGATCAAGAGCCCGCCGAGCACCGCGCCGGGCAGCGAGCCGATGCCGCCGAGCACGGCCGCGGTGAAGGCCTTAACGCCCGGCACGAAGCCGTCGGAGAACACCACGACGCCGTAGTACATCAGGAACAGCGTGCCCGCGACGGCGGCAAGGGCGGCGCCCATGATGAAGGTGATGGAGATGGTCCGATCGACGTCGATGCCGAGCAGCGCCGCCATCTTGCGATCCTGCTCGCAGGCGCGCTGGGCGCGACCGAGCGCCGTCCTGTTGACCAGGTACCAGAAGACCGCGAGCAGCGCGATGGTGACGATTACGATGATGATCTGCTTCAGCGAGATGCTGATGCCGTCGATCGTGTAGACCTGGCTGACCAGCGGCGGGATCGGCTTGTTGCGCGGACCTTGCGTGACCTGCACGAAGTTGGAGAGCGCGATCGACATGCCGATGGCGG
>NZ_RZSA01001264.1:0-1596 GCF_003998075.1 Mesorhizobium sp. M2A.F.Ca.ET.037.01.1.1
GTCGCGTGTCTGCCGAGGCGCCGACGCAGTGTTCATGTGCGCCATGGCCACTTATCATCGCTGGCCAACCGACTTTTTCCCCATACTCGACGGCACCGTGCGCGCGGCCGAAGCAGTCGGCGCCAGGCTCATCGTGCTCGGAAACCTCTACGGTTACGGCAAGAATGGCGAGAGCCCGCTGCGCTCCGACATGCCGCTGGATCCGAATTCGAAGAAGGGAACCGCCAGGACGATCATGTGGCAGCGGGCGGCCCGTGCCAGCGTGCCGGCGATCGAGATACGCTCCAGCGACTATCTCGGGCACGGCGCGATCAGCTACTTCTCGCTGATCGCCCTGCCCTCCATCATCGAGGACCAGCCCGTCGCCTTCATTGGCGACCTCGACGCCACCCATGCCTGGACCTTCACCAAGGACGTCGCCAGGACGCTCGTCGCGGCCTCCCGCTACACCGGCGAATGGGGACGGGCGTTTCATGTCCCCTCCCAACACGCCTCCCCCAACGAACTCATCCGCAAAACCGCGGCGATGCTCGGCCGGGATATTGCCGAGACGCACTCCTACTCCATCCCCGAGATGGAAGCGCTGGGCATGCATGAGCTGATCGAGATGACGTATCTCTTCGAGAGCCCCCTGCTGGTCGATTCCTCCGACGCGGAGACGCTTCTGGGCGTTAAGGCCAGCAGCCTCGAGGAGATGATCGCCGACACGCTACGTGATCACCTTTGAGCCCTGCATCCCGCGCAACTGAAAAAGCCCGCTCCTTGCGGAACGGGCTGAAGACGGCGGGCCGGACTGGAGGTCAGGCGGCCCGCAATTGTTCTTGTTCTATTCGAGATAGCCGGACGGATCGACCGGCGCCGAGTTCTTGCGCACTTCGAAGTGCAGCTTGGGCGAGTCGGTGGTGCCGCTCATACCGGACAGCGCGATCTCCTGGCCGCGCTTGACCTTCTGGCCGCGCTGCACCTCGATCGAGCTTGCATGGCCGTAGACGGTGACCAGGCCGTTCTCATGCCGCACCAGCACGGTGTTGCCGAACTCCTTGAGACCGTCGCCGGCATAGATGACGACGCCGTTCTCGGCTGCCTTGATCGGCGTTCCTTCCGGCACCGCGATGTCGACGCCGTCCTTGCCGGAGCCGAAGCTGGAGATCACGCGGCCGCGCACCGGCCAGCGCATCTTGCCGATGCCGGTCGCATCGGGCGCCTCGGCGTTGTCGTCCTCGGCCTGCTGGATGACCTTGGCATCCTTCTTAGGCGGCGTGTAGGAGGCGAGCGTCTCGGTGGTCTTCGCCGGCGGCGGCGTCGTCGCCGTCGTCACCGGATCGACCGCGGGCTTGGCGGTGGTGGCCGCCGGCTTGGCAGCCGCCACGACCGTGCCGCCGGCCGGAACCTTGAGCGTCTGTCCGATCTTGAGCAAACCGTCCTGCATGCCGTTGGCCTGCTTCAGCGTCATGACGCTGATGCCGGTCTTCCTGGCGATCGACGACAGCGAGTCGCCCTGCTGGACAGTATAGGTGCCTCCGGCGCCGGCAGGCTTTGCCTCGGCAACCTGCGGCGCGGGCTTGGGGTTCTTGGAGCCCGTGGCCGCAGCAGACG
>NZ_RZSA01001265.1:0-1591 GCF_003998075.1 Mesorhizobium sp. M2A.F.Ca.ET.037.01.1.1
CGTGTGCTCGTGCTGTGGATTGCGGAACAGCTCTTCTGTCGTGTTGATCTCCAGGATCCTACCAGCGCGCATAACTGCCGTCCGATCGCTGAAATGGGCAGCGATCCCAAGATCGCCTGTGATGATGACCTGCGCCATGTTGCGCCGCTTGACCATGTCGTGGATGAGGTCGAGGACCTGCCTCTGGATGGTCACGTCGAGACCGGCCGTGGGTTCGTCGGCGATTAACGTCGACGGCGAATGCATAATGGCCAGCGCGACGCAGACACGCTGGGCCATTCCGCCGCTCAGTTCGTGTGGGTAGGCCGAAAGACGCGTCTCGGGGTCCGTTATGCCGACGCTCGACAGAAGCCTCATCGCCTCGTGGCGAGCCCCGGAGCGATCTATTTGTCTGTGCGCCCTCAGCGCGCCTATCATCATCTCGCCGATCGTCGTCAGCGGATGTAACTGCTGGCGAGGGTTCGGAAGGATCGCCGCGATGCTCGACCCTCTCAGGGCCTGGACCTGCTTGTCTGGCATCGCCAGGAGATCGCTGCCATTATAGGTGATCGTGCCGGCCGACGCGTAAACGTCCTTTGGCAGAACGTTCAGCAGCGCCCGGGCGAGGATCGTCTTACCCGACCCGGATTCCCCGACTATCGCGAGCGTCTCGCCGCGGACGATGGACAAGTCGATGCCTGAGAGGAGTTCGCGCCGTGCCGAGCCGCGTCCGGCGGACACGCTCAGGCCGCGTACTTCGAAGATGCCCTGCTTACCGCTCACAGGCCTGATCGAACACTTCGCAGTCTCGGACATCGGTGTCGCCGGGACGGACACCGTCGCCGGTTCGGCCGGGCGGCGACGCTGGTGGAGCGCAATGTTGAGGACTTCACCCACCACGCCAAAGCTGAAGACAATCAGCCCAAGCGCGGCACCTGGAATGAGCGAAACCCACCACTGCCCGGTCATCAGATAGGGCGCGCCCGACGCGACCATATTGCCCAGTTCGGGGGTCGGCGGCTTGATGCCGGCGCCGACGAAGCTAAGTCCCGCCGTGAGCAGGATGGAGAATCCCACCGTGACCGATATCTGGACGATGATCGTAGGCAAGGCGTTCGGCAACATGTGCCGAACCCCCAACATGAGTTCGGAATTGCCTACTGACACGGCGGCCTCAGCGAAGGGCTTGCGCCGTAGGGTGAGGACTTCCGAACGCACCAAGCGTAGGAACACCGGGGCATTCACAAAGGCAATCGCCAGAACGATGTTCAGGCTGGTTCCGCCGAAAAGCGCCACGAGCACGATAGCGAAGATGAACACCGGGAACGCCTGGACGAGGTCGAGCAGCCGCATAAGAAGGTTCGATATCAGCATGCCGCCGAGACGTTGAGACGATTCCAACAGCCCGGCTGCTATGCCCAGAGGTGCCCCGATCAAGACCGATAGCGCCGTTGCCAGCGACGCGATGAGGACGTCGGTGCGTGGCGCGGTCAGGATGCGCGAAAAGATGTCAATGCCGTTCTCGTCGGTGCCGAACCAGTGATGGAGGTCCGGCGGGAGAAGGCGCTCGTCGGGCCGGGCCACTTCGGGACGATACGGCACTATCCATGGT
>NZ_RZSA01001266.1:0-1587 GCF_003998075.1 Mesorhizobium sp. M2A.F.Ca.ET.037.01.1.1
AGCGACAGCACCACCGAGGGCGTCAGCGCGCCCGGACGGTGGATGTTGCCCACCGCCAACCGCAGCGAAACCGAGCGCACGCGCGGACTTTTCTTCGCCGCCCATTGCACCAGCACCGCCACCAGCCGCAGCACCAGGAAGGCAAAGACCGTGGCGCCGACGAAGATCGAGGCGATGCGGTGGTCATTGGCCGAGAGGATCGCCAGCGCCGCCAGCGCGACGACGATCGCCGGCGCCGCACCCGTATAGGGCAGGCGCGGCAGGCCGCGGCTCTCGAACCCCATCTCGCGGAATAGCGCCGTCGCCGGCACGTCGCGGGCGCGGCCGAGCGGCAGGAGCGCGAAGGCCAGTGTCACCAGCAGGCCGAACAGCGCCGCCATGGCCAGCGCGCCTGGATAGAAGCCGCCTTGCGCCGGCACCGGGATAACCGATTGCAACAGCGCGCTCGCCACGAACGGCATTGCGGCGCCGAGGATCAGCCCGAGCACGATGCCGAGGCCGGCGATCAACAGGATCTGCACGAGATAGACGGTGAAGACGAAGCCGCCCGAGGCGCCCAGGCTCTTGAAGGTGGCGATGACGCCGCGCTTGCCGTCGAGATAGGCGCGCACGGCATTCGCCACGCCGACGCCGCCAACCACCAGCGCTGTCAGCCCGACCAGGGTCAGGAATTGCGAAAACCGCTCGATATTGGACGACAGCGCCGGCGCCGCGTTGCTGCGCGTGCGGATCGACCAGCCGGCCTGCGGGAAATCCTTCGCGGCTTGAGCCTGGATATCCTTGATCCGCGCCTCGGAAGTCCCCTCCGGCAGCCTCACCTTATAGGCGTTCTCGACCAGGCTGCCCGGCTGCACCAGACCGGATGCGGCGAGGCCCCCGCGCGACATCATCAGCCGCGGCGCGAAGCCGAAACCGTCCGACACCGCGTCCGGCTCGCTGACCAGCCTCGCCCGCAGCTCAAAAACGGCGCTGCCGAGCTTCAGCCGGTCGCCGACGTGAAGATTGAGCCGCTCGAACAAAAGGTCTGGCGCGGCGGCGCCAAACACGCCGGACCTTTCGCCGAACAATTGCTCCTTAGGCAGCGCCGGATCAGTCACCAGCGCGCCGTAGAGCGGATAGGCGTCGTCGACGGCCTTGGCCTCGACCAGCGCCTGGTCGGAGCCATCTTCCAGCCGCGCCATCGAGCGCATGCCGGAGGTCTGCGAAACCGCGCCGAGGCTGCGGATGAAGCCGAGCTCGGCATTCGAAGCGCTGCGCTGGTTGACCTGAAAGCGCAGATCGCCGCCAAGCAGCGTCTGGCCCTGGTTGGCGACGCCGGCACTGATCGCCTGCGCCACCGAATTGACGCCGCCGATCGCCGCGACGCCGAGCGCGATGCAGGCAAGGAATATCATGAAGCCGGACAGGCCGCCGCGCATCTCGCGCAGCGAGAAGCGGATGGCGAGCTTCAATGTCCGGAGCCAGGCCCCCTCATCCGGCCGCTTCGCGGCCACCTTCTCCCCGGTGGGGAGAAGAGGGAGGTGCCGGCCCCGGCGATCTCTTCTCCCCTCGGGGAGAAGGGGGCCCGAAGGCCCGGATGAGGGGGTC
>NZ_RZSA01001267.1:0-1586 GCF_003998075.1 Mesorhizobium sp. M2A.F.Ca.ET.037.01.1.1
TCATTGGTCACCTTGGCCATCATCGCGTCGCCGGCCGGCTGCCCGGTTGCGTCCTTCTGGTCCTTGTCCTTCTCGCCGCCTGGAAGCGACGGCAGGCCGCCGAGCTCGACCGGCGTCGCGGCGCCGAGATTGGTGCCGGGCGCCATCGCCGCGACGTGGGTTGCGTAGAGGATGTAGGTGCCGGCGCTGGCCGCGTGGCCGCCGGAGGGCGCGACATAACCGATGACGGGCACAGGCGAGGCTAGGATGTCGGCGATCATCTCGCGCATCGAGGTGACGAGGCCGCCCGGCGTATCGAGCTGAAGGATGAGGACCGCGGCATCGCGCCTTGCGGCGGTGTCGAGCGCCTCCTCGAGTTGCCTGGTGCTTGCCGGCCCAATGGCGCCGTCGACGGCGATGCTCAACGCAACCTTCCCGCTCCCGGCTGAGGAGAAGGCAGAAACGGCGGCCGCGCCCAAAAGAGCGGCGGCGAAGAAGGCCACTCGCGCGATGCTCACGCTCAACGCTCCATGGCTCAAATATGGGTTGTGTCGCCGCGAAGTCCAATGGGGCGTTGAGGCGCAACGCGCCATCTTGCCTCGCAAGGCCGCTCAAGCGAGATCACAAGGCGGCCAGCCCTACTCGGACGATCCGGCGCCGCGGGAGGCCTGCGCTAGGAATAAAATCGGGAAACAACGCGGCCGGCCCGTGCTTCGCTGCGCACAACCCGGCCGCGTTGCGTCAATAGTCGGAGTCGCTCTCGACCACGACCGGACGGTGATGGTGCCGGTGGCCGATCGAACCCGTGACGATCACGGTGTCGTCGCGGCGGTGGTGGCGGTGACGCCAGGCGCGCTTGCCATTGTCGTAAAAGGCGACCGTGCCGTGGTGGCGGTGGTGAAGACGGTGGCCTTCGTCATTGATGACGACCGCCGGGCGGTGGTGATAGTGATGCCTGTTATGTGTCCTGATGACGACATCGGCCTCGGCCGCGGAGGCGAAGGCGGGCGCTGCGACACAGAGCGCCAGGGCGGCAAGAAGCACTGTTTTCATTGCTCTTTTCCTAATTCCTGAATTCATCCCTTCGCCGGGTAAACCGCCGCCCTCCGCTTTGGTTCCCGCCCGGGTTGCATCCGCAATGGGACCGCGCCAGGCGGAAAAGCACAGCCGGCGGCAGGCTCAGCTTTCGCGCCGACGCCGGAGCGCCATGTAGCGCAGGTAGGTCTTGGCGGCGGCGTCGCAGGCGCGCCGCTCGGGGCCGTTGGCCTCGATCATCGTCTTGGCGAGCCGCGGCGGCAGGCCGTATTTGCTGGCGAAGGCGCCGGCTCGTAGGGTTGGTCGTCTAAATCATCTGTCGGTCTATCAAGGCTCATGTGTGCTCCCCTATCGGCGACGCGCGAAAAATCGGCGCGCGTGCCAATGCGAAGCCCTGGCTTTGGTTGCGGCGCTCGGTCCTCTTCGCACGCCCGTCCGACCTCAGTCCGACATCGCTTTGCGACCGTCGCCGGATTGGGGAACGAAAGCTTCCCAGCCTCGTTTGCCGGCGGGGAATTCCCGGCAGGGCGCCCGCCAAGAGGAGCAATGAACATGGACGACGATCGCAACAG
>NZ_RZSA01001268.1:0-1583 GCF_003998075.1 Mesorhizobium sp. M2A.F.Ca.ET.037.01.1.1
CAGCGCGCGAAATCCTGCTCGGCAAGCAGCGGCTCGACGGTCGCGTCAAGGCCAAGCGCCTCGGCCGTCCTGCGCGCGGCGAGCGCCGGACTTGTCCAGACGCGGTCGGCCCGGCGCAGCGACGAAGCGATCGCGCCGGCGCGGTCGAAGGCGCTCGGCTCCGGCGCCTCGTCCGATGGAAAGCGGCCCTTGCGCGCGGCCTGCGTCGCGCCGCTTGCGATCATCGTCAGGCGGGCGAACATCCCAAAACTCCGTGGTCCAGTGAAATTTCGGCCAGGCGAAGCCGCGTTGGCCATTACATGTCGTTGACAGGCGAACGAAGTGCTGACAAGTGTTTTAGCGCTATACGGGATTGGAAGCCGGTGCGAGTCCGGCACGGTCGCGCCACTGTGATCGGCACCAGCCGAAAGTCAGGCCTTATCCCGCAGCACAGTTGGATCAACGGGACGCAGCATCCCACAGGAGGTCAAATGTCCGACACCACTTTCGCCCCGACCTACGGCCCGGTTGCGATTCCCGTCCGCGAGCTTCTGCCCTGGGCAATCTTCGCCGGCCTGATGCTGATGCTGATGATCTATTTCGTCGGCGCGGAAGAAGGCGCGACCTCGCTGATCCGCGGCACGATGGTGCATGAATTCGTGCATGACGGCCGCCACCTGCTCGGCTTCCCCTGCCATTAGGATCGGTTCAGCGAAGGCTGAACCGTCCTAGGTTTTGGTCTGACGCGCAATCCCGGACGGAAAACCGTTGCACACTTTTCCTGGAATTGCTCTGGAGCGGCTTCGGCATCGCTGATGCCGTTCTGAGATTTGGCCTAATGCAATTCCGGGCGGAAAACGCTCAATTTTTCCGGGAAATTGCTTGAAGGGACTCTGACATGGTCGGAAAACTTTTGCTGCGCGGCATGCTTGTCGGGCTAGTGGCGGGGATTCTGGCGTTCGCCTTCGCCCGCGTCTATGGCGAGCCGCAGGTCGACAAGGCGATCGCCTTCGAGGAACAGCAGGCGCAGGCCGCCGGCGAGGCGCCGGAGCCCGAGATGGTCAGCCGCGTCACGCAGGCAGGCATCGGTCTGGCGACCGGCGTGCTGGTCTATGGCGCGGCGCTTGGCGGGCTGTTCTCGCTGGTCTTCGCCTATGCCTATGGCCGGCTGGGCTCGCTCGGCCCGCGCAGCACCTCGGCGCTGCTGGCGCTGCTCGGCTTCCTTGCCGTGATCGTGGTTCCGAGCCTCAAATACCCGGCCAACCCGCCCGCGGTCGGCAATCCCGAAACCATCGCCTACCGCACCGAACTGTTCTTCATCATGATCGTCATCTCGATCGCCGCGATGGTGGCGGCGGTGGGCCTGGCGCAGCGGCTATGGAGCAAGCTCGGCGCCTGGAATGCCTCGATCGTCGCTGGGCTCGCCTTCCTCGTCGTCTTCGCGCTGGTGAAGGCGGCGCTGCCCGACATCAACGAAGTGCCGGAGAACTTCTCGGCGACGGTGCTGTGGCAGTTCCGCGTCGCCTCGCTCGGCATCCAGCTGGTGCTGTGGACCGTCGTCGGGCTCGGCTTCGGCGCGGTTGCCGAGCGAGGCGACGCGGAAC
>NZ_RZSA01001269.1:0-1577 GCF_003998075.1 Mesorhizobium sp. M2A.F.Ca.ET.037.01.1.1
CCTTGAGGAAGCTTTCCCTGGTCCAGGCGTCGGGATTGGCGCGCATCCACGCGATGCCGTCTTTTTGCCGGCTCTGCATCTCCATGACATGGGCGACGGCGTGCTGCGCCCAGCCGTCGCGGGGCTCGATCTCGACAGCCGTGCGGCCAAGCCGTTCGGCGCGCGCATAATCGCCCATCTCCTCGAGCCCGAAGGCCTGCATGCCGAGAACCGCATGATAGCCGGGCATGTCGCTTCGCCAGGCTGGCAGGGCGCGGCCGATGCGGTCGCGCAGCATGCGGGCATTGCCGGTGAAGAAATCAATCTGATGCCCGGTCAACAGAGCCACGAGATCGAGCGGATGGTCGATGGCGACATCCTCGAGGATGCGGGAGGCTTCATGCCAGCGCCCCCAGGCAAGATGGCCGAGGGCCGCGACATGCGCCCGCTCGCGCGCCGTGGCGGCGAGCGGCAAGGCCGCCTCGTGGCATGCTCTGGCCACGAGCGTTGCCTCGCGCTCGGTGGCGAGGCCGAAGAGGTAGCCCTTGAGCACATGCGCCATGACGAAGCCGGGATCCTCGGCGATCGCGCGATCGGCGGAGCCGACCGGATCGCCGATGAAGCATTGCAGCTCATGCACGGCGCGGGCGTAGGATGAAAACCCGGCTTCGGTCGCGCCCGAGTAAGCCAGGCCGAATGCATCCTTCAGCGCCATTCTGTGTCCTTCGACGATCGCGAATTTGCTGTCTGGAGCCCGATCCTAAAGCATCGGCGAGGAGCGTGCCAACCCGTGGTCGATAGTGCCTCAGGCCTGCCGGGCGTGCGCCGCCTCAATTCCCCGAGCGCATCGCCACCGTGGCGATGCCGGCGCCGACCAGCAGCGTGCCGCCGGTGCGGTTGAAGATGCGGATGGCCTTTGGATTGCGCACGATGGCGCGGGCCCTCGATGCGACCAGCGCGTAACCGAAGGCATTGGCGAAGGCCAAGGTCAGGAAGGTCGTCTCGAAGATCAGCATCTGCGTCCAGAAGTCGGCGTGCCGGTCGAGGAACTGCGGCAGGAAGGCGACGAAGAAGGTGATGCTCTTCGGGTTCAGCGCCGTCACCAGCCAGGCATGCGCCATCATCCTTGCCGCCGAAACCGCGTCGGTGCGCGGCTCGGCCTTCAGCGCGCCGCCGGCGCGGAACAGTTTTATGCCGAGATAGATGAGGTAGCCGGCGCCGATCACCTTCAAGATGGTGAACACGGTGGCCGAAGCCGCGAGCAGCGCGCCGATGCCGAGCATCGACAGCGTCATGGCGGTGAAGTCGCCCAGCGCGACGCCGACGGCCATCGGCAGCGCGGTGCGCCAGCCCTGGCCCAGCGCATAGGAGACGACCAAAAGGATCGTCGGGCCCGGAATGACGAGAAGGATGGAAGAGGCGGCGGCGAAGGCAGCCCAGTTTTCGAAGGACATTTCCCTGCTCCTTGAGCGCAAAGAACAGGATAAATCCTGGGGTCGTCGGGAATGTAAAGGGGCCGCCGGAAAAATCTTCAGCGAAAATCTTAGGCGCCTCGACCGGTAGCCCCATCAGCCGGCGAAAAGATCCGTTAGGGTTAA
>NZ_RZSA01000126.1:0-10011 GCF_003998075.1 Mesorhizobium sp. M2A.F.Ca.ET.037.01.1.1
CAGAAGTGACCGCCGCCCTTTCTTGCTCTTCCAGGTCGCCCCAATCGGCCACATGCCGTCGCGGTACAATCAGGAGGTGGCCTGCAGAAACGGGATAGCCATCCCAAAACGCAAAGATGAATTCATCTGCAAAGACGATGCTCGCCGCATCGATTGAGCAGAACGGACAATTCGCCTGGCTTCTCAAGACTCCCCCTTGCAGTGCTCGGTCAGTAACTACCCGCGAACAATTCTAGAACCATATGCACGCTTTCGCGTTGTGCGTTGCGTTCTTGCGCCGATCAACGGCTCCCTTGTAAACACTGCGGTTTCCTCCAGCCTTGAGGTAGTTCGCCGTGCCTAAGGGCAAACTATCAACCGAATACAAGCTCCGGTATGATCGCTTCCCAGACATCCCGGTGAAGGTTCACCCGATACTCTTCCTGGTTGTCGGATTTGCGCCAGCGCACGATCGCGCCGATCTCGCCACGAAGGAAGCTAAGGCGCTCGGGTGGTGACCAGCTTTTGGCCATCCGTCCAAGCGCTTGTCCGTGAGCATCCTGCATCATCCAGGTGAGACCTTCGGGCGCGATATGAATCGGATCTCCTACTTTCGCCGCCGATATTGCGGCAACTGAGGGATGCCCTGTCCTGAGACGCCCCGCCCATGACAGGTCCACGCTCTTGAGATTCGGCACTTGGTACAGCGCGGTCTGAAGAGCAACGGCCTCAGTGACGCCTGGCGCGGCTCGGCGCAGTACATACTCTGCGCCTCGCGTGATGAATGGGTGGTTCCCTTCAGCAATGATGGCGAGGCTGCGTCGCGCGCGCGTCATGGCGACATAGAACAGGCGGCGTGGCGCATCAGTGTCCTCGCCTTTGGAGGGCCTGTCCCAGCCGCCATTCAGAATGACGACATCATAGAACTCCAGACCTTTGGATCGGTGCGCCGTCAGAAGCAGCAGTGCGCGCTGCTCGCTGCGGGCATCATTGGCCCATTCGGCGAACCACTCGACGAGGTCCGGCACGGGCATTGTCTTGTTTGCGAGCTCTTTGGCCAGTGCGGCGATGCCTTCGGCGATAAGGTCCGTCCAGCGGTTGGACGGTATCGCGTTCAGCACATCCACCAGATCACGGATGGCTAGCAAGCGGGCAGGATCGCGGCGCAGGCCGTCAATGAACTGCTGCATCTCGCGTAGGCGCCAGATGCTGGGCAGGCTCTCGTTTGCCATCTCTACCGGAACGCCAAGCGCTTCGGCGTAGGCCCGTACCGGAGCCAATCGCCGCCAGTCGCGGGCGATGATCGCAGCCCGGGCCCAGCTCCACTCCGGATCAAGGCGCGACAGCCGAACGAGTTCATCCACTGCGGCCATCGCCTGCGCCACGTCACCGGATGGACAGTCCAGCACCTGCACCCGCCCTCGGGCCACCGGATCGAGCGCCGCCATCTCGCCACCGGGCAGTGTCTTGCTGCGCTTGCGATCGATGGCAATGTCGTGACCGGCTTTCATCCGGTCAGCCGCTGGCGCAATGATTGCGTTGGCCGCCGCGATGATATGTCCGGTCGAGCGGTAGTTCTCGATCAGGAACTCCGGCCGTGCACTGTAGTCGGCCTCGAACTGGCGGATGAAGCGGATGGACGCCCCGGCGAAAGCGTAGATGTTCTGGTCATCATCGCCCACCGCAAAGAGGCTGAGTTGAAGCTCCTTATCGCCAAGTGAGCGGCCCGCGACGGCAGAGATCAGTGCGTATTCCTCAGGGCCGATATCCTGATACTCGTCCACCAGAATCCAGCGATAGCCCTGGATTAACGTTTCGCGTTGCGCCTCTGCCTCGAGCTTACTTAGGCCTTCGCCGTTCAACTGGCGCACAGCTTCCAAGACCACCCCGTCAAAGTCGTGCGACTCGCTCGCCGCGCCGGCAAAGCTGGCTCCCACCAGCCGCATAGCGAGGGCGTGGCAGGTGGATATGGTCACCGCATTTGCATCGTCGCCGATCAGGTGCCGCAGTCGGATGCGGATCTCAGCGGCGGCATGACGGTTATACGTCAACACGAGGATGCCGCGCGGATCCTCGCGGCGGACACGGATCAGGTAGGCGATGCGGTGCACCAGAACGCGCGTTTTGCCCGAACCCGGACCGGCCAGGACCAACACGCTGGTCTCGTCTCGGGGATCAGAGACGACCTTCTGTTGCATCGGATTATCCAGCGACTCGACGATCGCCTTCCACGAGGCCCCCGTCGTCTGGCGCCGGAGCTCGAGGCCCTTTCCCGGCATCCAGCGGCGCAGGAAGGTGTCGCGCTCCAGCACGAAGTAGTCCTCGGAAAGTCGCAGCGCCTGATCCATCGCGGCAAGGCCCTTTTCGGCATAGGCCGCCATCACATGGGTCTGGATGGTCTGCTCAGCGTAGTGTTCCTCCAGCGGGACAAAATCTTTGGCGGTAAACTGGCCACCAGAGGGGGCTAGATGGACCGTCATCGCCTGTCGGAACACCGTCAGGCCTTTGCCCAACGTGACCACCTCCTGCTCGTGCAACCAAAGAAGGGCGCGGTCCATCAACTTCGTCATGTCCTGAACGTCGCTGCTACGCAGCAAGGCGTCTCCGGTCAGGCTGGCGAGCAGATCTCCCATAGTGGTTTCGGCCTGGATGTCTTTGCCACGGCTGCCCTTCGGCAGTTTGCCCAGTAGATGCGCCAGCAACAGTTCGGCGCCTTGCTGCCGCAGGTTTGCTGTCTGTTCCAGTGCCTGCCAGGACCGTTGCAGCGTCACCATCAATGTATTGCGCGAAGCCTTGCGTAGCCGCAGGTTGCCCTTGCCGCCATCCTGATCGCGCCCGTCGCGGCCCATGCCGCGCAGCAGCTTTTCCACGATGTCGGGGCGCACCGCGCTATGCCCCTGATTGCGGAGTGCCTGACAGGTCTCGGCCAGGTGTAGGGGAATGCCCTCGGCACCTTCGGCATCAGGGGCGACCTCGCGCATCAGGGCGATCAGCGCAGCTTCAAGCTGTGCGGCCTGCGTCAGCCGCTGCTGCGAATGCCCCTCGACGGCGACATGGATAAAGATCGTGACCGCCACGTCGTTGCGGGCGATCCCTAGCGTCTCGAGATCTGCCATTGCCTTGATCAGCATGCCGCCCGTCAATCCGCTGACCCCGGCCAGCTCATCGGTGGAAATGCCTTGATCGGGGGGCGCGTTCATCAGGTGTCGGGTGATATCCAGAAGCTGGTTGCGACGGGTGCCGGTGATAGCGGCCCTGGCCAGGATCGCCTCGACTTCTTTCAGGTTGCGGATCCTCAGGGATGAGGGGAAGACCTGAACCCGGTTCTCCTCACGGCTCAGGAGCGTGGCCTCTTCCAACCACGACACTGCGGTTTTCACTCTGGTGTCGTCGGTGGCGCTGTCGCGCTCGAACTCCTGATCGCGTTCGGCTCGCACGACTTCGCCCGAGGTGGCGACTACGGTACCGGTCTTCTTCATTCGGTCGTCCAGCCGCCGCAGGGCCTTGAGGATTGCGCCGATTTCGTGCCGGGCCAGCCGCGAACGGGCCGAAAGCGAGAATTGTCGCTCGACATCCTCGGAGGCGAAGAGCAGGACGCAATTGGCGGGTGCACGATCGCGGCCGGCCCGGCCGGCTTCCTGAAGGTAATTCTCCAATGACCCGGGAATATCGCCATGCACCACCAGCCGGATATCGGGCTTGTCAATCCCCATCCCGAAAGCATTGGTCGCCGCGATGATCCGCAGTTCGCCGATGCGGAAGCGTTCCTGGATGTCGCGTTTTTCCTCGGGCGTCAGACCGGCATGGAAGTGTTCCGCCGACAGACCTTGCTGTTTGAGGAAGTCAGCGACGCGTTGCGTCTCGTTGCGGGTGGCACAGTAGACCACCGCACCCGAAGCGCCTTCCTGCGGCAGCTTGGCCTCGATTACACCGAGGATATCAGCCAGCTTGGTGCCGCGCTGCGTTGGCCGCACCTCGAAGCTCAGATTGGTGCGCACCGCGCCGCCGTCTAGCAGCATCAGTTCGCGGTTCAGACGTGACTGGAAATGGTCGGAGATGTCGCGCACCACTTCCGGCTTGGCGGTAGCGGTCAAGCAGAGCACCGGGGCCGGCGTTACATCGCCCGAAGCTTCCTTGATGAAGCGGCTGACATAGCGGTAGTCCGGCCGGAAATCGTGGCCCCATTTCGACACACAATGCGCCTCATCCAGGACCCATAGTCCGATCTCGCGCTGTGCTAGCACCGACCGCACCGAGTTGCTGCGCAACTGCTCGGGAGAGATCAGGAGCATCGCCGCTTCTCCCATGCGCACACGGTCCAGCGCATCCTGCCGCTCCGGCATCGACAGCATTCCGTTGACAGTGACGGCCGAAGAAATTCCAGCCCGCGCCATGCCCTGCACCTGATCGGCCATCAGTGCAACCAGCGGAGAGATCACCACAGTCAGCGCACCGGTCTTGTCGAACTTTGAGAGGGCGGGGATTTGGTAGCAGATCGATTTGCCGGTGCCGGTAGGCAAAATGCCGAGAATACTCGTCCCACGCATCGCCTCATCAACGATCCGCTCCTGCAGCGGACGGCCTACATCGTCCACAGGCTGCGCGCGAAAGCTATCGAAACCAAACCAACGCGACAACGCACGGACCGGGTCGTTCTTCTCGCTGCACCAGGCGCAATCCGAATTTCCACAATTGGTATCACGCAGATGCCGCACGATGAGCGCCGCCTCTCGAAACTGCGCTCGCACCCACGGAGGCATGACGGAATCTCCACCCGCCACCAGGATCCAGGACAACGCATAGGCCATGGGCCAACCGAGCTGCGGACTCGAAAGACGGCCCAGCGTTTGCTGGACCCGCCTTTCGCAGGCACGCCCAATCAGCAGTCGCGAAATCGCATCCTTGGCCGCAGAAAGATCGGGTGCCGGCGCCCCCCGGACCTCCTGAAACACTGCATCGAATCCACCTGAGTTCTCCATTCGCGTAGAGAGGAAATGAAACGCCGCCACTGCGTCGGGCTGGTCGGCGTGCTGCTGCGACAAAGCTCCCAACTGGTTGCGCAGCACTTGGAACACCAGCCGCGCGTCCATTTCAGGGTCATTGATATGACCCGCTTGCAAGCGGCCGTCATGGTAGTGCTTGACTAGGTGATGATAAGGATTGCGCGGAAACGCGAGGGGATTGATCCACAACGTGTCAATCGGCGATCGAACAATATCAGCCAACCGAGGTCGCGCCGCGAGTAGATGAGGCAGGTCATGGCGGATGACGTTGTGACCGATCAGAAATCGGGTCTCAGATAACTCTGCTTCCAAACGATTGAGGGCTGCAACCAGATCGTGTTTCTTCGCCACGATGGAAATAGAAGGATCATCGCGGACCGCTGCAAACGCGAAGAGTGTAGCGGTTGTGGGGTCCACTTCCAGATCGAGGGAGACACAACGCTGCAGGAACGGCTTGAAGGGCTCAATCATATTTCAACAAGGGCTTGCACGACGATGCGCTCAGCGAACATGAATGAGCGTTCGACAAATGGTCAACGTTCATCTTACCCTGACAACTTTGACTGAAAGCTAACTTTTCCGGTGACGGGATTCACTTTGAGTCGGACGGGACTGTTCGGCCCCGGACCTGATTTTATCGATCAAGGGTATTCGCTCGGTATGCTTATGGCGTGAGAACCGGTTTCGGATGTTGTCCAAAAAGGCGCGGTCCCGAATTGTCCGGAAAGTCGACTAGTAGGCTTCTACCTTACGGGCTCGCCGTTCGTTCCGGAAGGTCACCGTTAGGGAATTTCAAAGGTTAGCTTTGGCGCGCCGCGGTCGCATCAAGTGCAATGTGGAATGCGATAGCGATCCATACCCACATTGATTGCGCGATTGCAAATGGCCGTTATGCGCCTGATGTCGGTCGTTGGACGGTCTTGCTTAAACCCCAAAACCTGCCGATCCGGTCGGCTTGCGCGACGTCTACCATGTAAGGGCGAGCGACCATCAAGAGCAGTTCGAACGTTAAGCGTATTCGGAAGCTAATGACCCGTGTTCGACGTCTATACGAGTTCTGTTGCCCGCCGCCTGGCCAGCAGGGGGTCGCCGAAGACAGTCAGCGCAAGGCAGTTCGCGGGAGATTTCCCGAGCGCGCGTTCCACGGCTTTGTTGCCTTCGAAGTTCGCCGTAATCACAGGCTCTCCGGCGGACCATGCCTTCATGAACGCAGGCAGCCAGTATGGGGGCACGCTCGCGCTGAGCGGCCAGGGCGATGCGATTACCGCCGAACAGCCCTGATCGAGCAGTTCCTTTGCAAGCCCGGTTGTGGTGTCGGCCATGGGGTGCTTGTCGAACCTTCCCGCGCTGCAAACAAACAAAATGACAACGCCTGCGTTGCGTACCGCGCTCGATATAGCGTCGGGGGTCAGTCTCATGTCGGCATCATCTGCCACTACCTGAAAGAAGCGGCCTTCCGGAATGATGCTTCCGTGCGCAGTGACGATTGCGAGCTCGGCACCCGTCAGGCGTTCCGGGACCGCAAGCCCTGTGTCGAGGCCAATCGAGTGATCGCGAAGCGTTCCGCTGAGCCTGTCGGCCAGCACTCCGAGAGTCTGAATGGCTTCCGGGTCGTCCGAGATGGGTATCCACGCGAACGGTGCACGAGTCCTCGGCGGGCGGGCTCTCGCCTCCTTGAGCCAGGAAAGGGACGGTGCGGCCGCCACGGGGACCTGCAAGCCGAGCAATTCGCCGGATGCCATGAGCAGGTTCGCAGGGAGCTGCTGCAGCGCAACGTCGGCAACAAGAAGAGCGGGCGTCGTCGGGGCGGCGCTGATCCCAAGTTCGCGCATGCTGTTGTAGAACACGTTCGGATCGTCTGAATCGAAGGCGTATTGGTACGGGTACTGTTCCCCCCACGTGTCTAACGCTGCCTTGGAAAAGACCTCCGCCGGTTCAACTATCGTCGCTGACAACTCGCCACCTTCTGCGGTAACGCGCACCACGCGGCTTGTGTCCGCCACACCGAGCAAAGTGACGCTAATACCGTCGCGCGAGATTTCCTTCGCGATTTCCGCCGGCTCCTCGATCGAGCATGGAAGGGCAGAACCGCTGTCGGCGGATTGACGTTTGATTGCCTGGTCGGCGAGAAGCTCGATTGCGAACGCCGCAACTTTTGCATCGTCGCCCGCCTCCTTAGAGTCCAGCAGCCTCCGTGCCGCCATTGCCACGGGACGAACATCGTATGCCGCATCTTCCGAATGCCGCGCGGGTTCGAGGCGCTTCGCGAAAGACAATACATCTTTTGCCGCCGGTCCCCCTACAGACAGAGTCCGGACCAGCGAAGCGTTCGGCTCGCCGAGTGCTGCCAGGGCCGCCTCCAGCAGTTCCCGCGTCCTCTCCGGTACGGCAATTCCATTGACCTCCGCCATCCGGATCGCCTGTGCCAGCAAAATCGAGACAGGGGCGAGTTCGTCATGAAGGTCGATTACGGTCTGGCAGTTATCGGCAAGAGTGGCAAGAAACTCAGCCATGTTTTCCCGAGCGGGGATCGTCATCAGCAATTCGCGGAAGCGAAGGCCAAGTTCGATCGTTTCGAGGCGATGCCCCTGAGATTGCTCGACCCCCATGGTCCGGAAGAGTTGCTTTGCAACGGGCAGAAGCGAGCGCGCGAAGGCGGTCATGTTCAGGTCACGCATCAGCCGGATCAGGCCATGAGTTTCATACCATGCTTCTTCGGGGCCGACTGGCGCTTCGCATGAAAGTGCGCACGCCATTCCAACAAGCGATTCGGTCAGGTTGTGGAGGCGATGATAAATGTCGGCAAAGCCGTACCATGCGATACGCGACCGCAGCGGATCATCTCCTGCGACCTGAAGGCCATGTTCTGCAAGGTTGCGAGCATGCTGGACTCGTCCGGCAGTCACGTACGCGCCGCCAACCAGCCTTATCAGCATGAGATCGATGTTCGGCGCGCTAGTGTGCGGCGCGGTTGCCAAGGCGATCGCCAGAAGCTTTTGGATATAGTCGATATCCGAATCATCGCGCAGGCTTTGGCTTACATGCTCGATCAATCCTGAAAGCCCGTTCATGAGCGTATCCGCCTGCCCATTGAGAAGGGCTGCGGGCAGCGTCGTGCGGCCCAAAACAACGACCCGTTGGTCAGCTAGCCAATGCAGCGCCGATTTCAGGAAGGGCATGAGGCTTTCTTCGTAATCCGCCTGGCCCCTTGCCCGCAGCCCTGGCGCGTTGCCCGTCGGCGCCGGGGCAGCTTGCACCAGCTTCAAGGTTGCGGTCGCGATCACCGGCAGGCCGTAGGTCCCAGTGACTTTTACCGACAGAAGCTTTGCGAGTGCCTGCCGCGTCTCGGCGTCGGCGGGATTACGTGCAAGGTAGCCCAGAAGGGCATTGACCGGTTGATCCAGGTCCGCCGGATCAATACCGAGCCCGCCATGTTCGTCACGGCGGATCAGCAGCTGTTCGATGGCATGCAGAAGCGCCCATGCGGATCGCTGGGCGTTTCCTCCTGTCAGCTCGAGCGTCATCGCGAGAGCGAGTGCTTGGGAGAACAGACCACGCGCATCCGCATCCCGGATGCAGGCGAGCCGCGCCTGGACGAGCCGGCCCGGCCAACGATCCGCGACCTCGGCCAGGACAGTTTCGTAGCCGGACTTGTCGGCACCAGACAAAGCGGCAGCGAGCCGCTCATTGTAAGCAGCAACCTCTTGATTGATGCCGGGCGGCGGCGCTGCAAGCATTGCAGTGACGCCCGCATAGTCGCGCGCCTTCAACAGTAATCTCAGGCGATGCCTCTGAAGATGGTGCGAACCCGGAAACATGCGTTCGAGCTGCGCAACACTTCTTGATTCAAGCTCTTTCTCGCCGAGATCGTAAGCGAGGTTCACAGCGGCTTCTAGCATTTCCTCCGTAGCCAGCTCGCTGATAGCCGGGTTCAGCAGCTCCGCAGCAAGGTCATGCGCGCCAGCTTCGACGGCGATTATGGCAAGCTTTACGCGGCCCTCGGGGCTGGGATCTGATCCCGAGCGCAAATCCTCCCGGATCAGCCCGGCAGCCTGCGGCGCAAGCCCTGCCTGGTGAAGCATCTGGATTTTCAACCCGGTCTTGTGGCGCCTGAACTCGTCGGGCAACGCGTCGATGGCCGCAAGCACGGAACCAATGCGGCCGGCCTCGATGGCGGCAAACCACAGCTCTGCGTTCTCTGCCAGAACGCCATCGATATCGTTGTCGTTTTCAGCGGTCAGCAGACCACAGTTTTCGACCGACAGAAGAAGGTCTGTGTTGCCTTTGCGATGCGGACGCCACTTACCTGTATGAAGCGCCACATAAAGCTCGTTCCGACCTGCGACAGCTACGGCCTTTGCCGCGAGGCTGTGAAAGTGGGGGACCCACAAATCCTCCTCCAGCCCCAGCTGGCCTGGCTTGGCGTCGGGAAGTTCGAGCGCTTCATCGCGGTATTTTGCCCCGGCACAAAGTATCAGGACTGAGTTTCGCCTTGCCCTCTTAACAATCTCCGTGACGGCATCGACCTGCAGGTTGGCGGCGTGAACAATCCCTAGACGCCTTGGTAAGACCTGCAGTTCCTGCTCGTCGAGCGGCCTGCCGCGATGCACGGCAACGGCGTTGGCGAATGCGGCCCTTACGTCCTCCACCGTGTGTTCGGAATCTGGTGGAAGCACCACTAGAAATTCCGAGATCGGGTTACGGCCATTCTCGTCTTCAACCATGGACAGGATGAAGACCATGTTCGCCACGTGCTGCAAAACGTCGAAGGGCCCGCAACTGAAAATATCGCCTCCGCCGAAACCGAACGGGGAGCTCTGGAAGAAGTACGCTATGCCGTCGAGATCGAAGCTGAATCGAGGTGCGCCTTCGCCCTTCATTTTGTCGTCCGTGTTATGAGCATCTAATCTTGAGATCGAATCTTACAGCTTCGGGCTGAACACCACAGGTGTGACAGTGCGCAGCCGTGCCCAACCCATCATCTATTGTGGTGGCCTCTAGGTAGCAAGCAGACAGATCACATCGGATG
>NZ_RZSA01001270.1:0-1568 GCF_003998075.1 Mesorhizobium sp. M2A.F.Ca.ET.037.01.1.1
AGGCAAGGCGGCCAAGGGGCAGACACCGAAAGTCTGGCAATCGGACAGGCCTGCCAAAGCCAAGGCCGGCCAGGCCCGGCGGCTCGAATTCATCGAACCGCAGCTGGCGACGCTGGAGAAGGAAGCGCCCACCGGCGACGACTGGCTGCATGAAGTGAAATTCGACGGCTATCGCATGCAGGCGCAGATCGAAGGCAGCGAGGTCAGGCTGCTCACCCGCGCCGGCCTCGACTGGACCGGGAAGTTCGAGGGGCCGGTCACCGCCGCGCTGGCCAAATTGAAATGCCGCGATGCCATCATCGACGGCGAGGTCGTAGTGCTGGCCGACAGCGGCGTGTCGTCCTTCCCGCTGCTGCAGGCGGATCTCTCGGCCCGCCGCGCCGACCGCTTCATCTATTATGTGTTCGACCTGATGCGGCTCGACGGCGAGGATCTGCGCCGCGAGCCGCTGGTCGAACGCAAGCAGGCGCTGGCCGAACTGCTGGGCCGGCAGCCCGAAAATTCGGCGCTGCGCTTCAGCGACCATTTCCACGAGCCCGGCAAGGTCATGCTGCAGCATGTCTGCCGCATGGGTCTGGAAGGGGTGGTGTCGAAGCGCGCCGATGCGCCCTATCGCAGCGGGCGCGGCCTCACCTGGATCAAGTCGAAATGCACGCTCAGGCAGGAATTCGTCATCGGCGGCTATCTGCCTTCGGACAAGACGGGCCGCGGCCTGCGCTCGCTGCTGGTCGGCTTCAATGAGGGCGGCAAGCTGCACTATGCCGGCCGTGTCGGCACCGGCTTTTCCGGCAAGGTGATGACGGATCTGAAAAAGAAGCTCGATCGCCTCGAGGCGAAGACATCGCCCTTCTCGGCCGCGGTGCCGAAGGGCAAGGGGCTCACTTTCGTCAAGCCCGAGCTTGTCGGCGAGGTGGAGTTCCGCAGCTGGACATCCGACCGTATAATCCGCCACGCCTCGTTCCAGGGGCTGCGCGAGGACAAGCCGGCGGAGGAAGTCGTGCAGGAAAAGCCGAAAAAGGCCGAGAGCCAGCCAAAGCCGGGCGCAAAGACGCCCTCAAAGCCTTCGGCCGGAACGGCGAAGACATCGATAAAACTCTCTCATCCCGATAAGCTGCTGTGGCCCGACGAGAAGGTTTCGAAACAGGACCTGCTCGACCACTACGCGCTGGTGTGGCCGCGCATGGAGCCGTTCGTCGTCAACCGGCCGCTGAGCCTCGTGCGGGCGCCGGACGGCGTCCACGGCCAGCGCTTCTTCCAGAAACACGCCTCACCCGGCATGAGCGACAAGATCGCCAGGATGAAAGATCCGACCGATGGCGAGCAGATCCTCTACATCAAGGATTTCGACGGGCTGGCGGCGCTGGTCCAGTATGGCGTGGTCGAGGTCCACATCTGGGGCTCGACGATCGATGCGCTGGAAAAGCCGGACCAGATCATCTTCGACCTCGATCCGGATGAAGGCGTCGATATCTCCAAAGTGCGCGAGGCGGCGCTCGACATCCGCAAGCAGCTCGACGAGCTGTCGCTGCCGAACCTGGTCAAGACCTCCGGCGGCAAGGGCTATCATG
>NZ_RZSA01001271.1:0-1567 GCF_003998075.1 Mesorhizobium sp. M2A.F.Ca.ET.037.01.1.1
GAAACTGGTTCGCCGCAGCGCCGCGCCAAGCCGACCGCTTGGCGCTGCGGCGACCGCATCATAGGGAGAGAAAACTGTTACCTATGTATCCGGTTCAAAGTGTTACCCATCTATCCGCTGGACACTGGCCGCAACGACGGCACTCCGATCCGCAGCGTTGGCGATTGGCGAAATCGAAGGCGGCAGCGTCCTTCGCCCCGTTCACGGGGAGAAGGTGCCCGAAGGGCGGATGAGGGGCGGCGCCGACGTTCGAAGGACAAGCATGTCGGCAAACCACCTCGCGGCGATCGCACCCAGAGCACCACACCTTCTTGCCAAATCCATCTCCCCTGCTATTCTCTCAGCGAAAATAATTTTACACACAGGCAAACTTGTTTCTCGCTCGGAGGAGGGTTTGAGATGAGCCAGTCGCCCTACCCCGCCGTCCTGTCCGGGCCGCCCAAGCCCAGCCTGATCCTGAGGCCCGGCGAGATCCGCCTGCCGCCGGGCCTGGAGCGCTACACCGTGCAGGGCAATGGCGCGGTGCTGATCGACGTCGAGGCGGGCGACAGCGTCAGTGTGACCAATGTCGAGGGCGGGCAGCCTTGCGAATTGCTGGCCTGGGATAAAACGGGGATCACCGATCCCGGCATTTTCGGTGAGAGGTCGAACAGCAATGCGGCCGGCATCAAGGCGCTCCTTGCCGAAGGGGACGACAGTCTCTCGGCGGTTCGCCTCAGCCTCGAGCGCCGCAAGGTGGAGTTCGACCAGCCGAAGGCCGTGCGCGTGTTCGGGGGCGCCACGCCGGCGGGCACCGAGCAGAGTTTTTCCGTGCAGCGCGACGGCGCGCTGCTGATCGCGGCGCCCGGCGGGCCTATGCTGGTCGACGGCCACAACACGGCGACGCCGGTGACCGTGCTGGTGCGCCGCGCCACGATCCGGCTGAAGACGAGAGGGCAGCTTGCCGATCCGCTCGCCGATCCGGTGCTCGATCTCAGGGTGCATTCGGCGACCGCCGAATCCTATTTCGTCAGGGCCGGCGACTATCTGCAGATCATCGACGTCGACGGCCGGCAGTGCACCGATTTCCAGTGCTTTTCGGCGCGCAAACTGGATAAGGGGCACGACCTGCCGCTCGACGTGACGACGACGCGCACGCTGATGGGCTCGGCCTATCCGATGCCCGGCCTGCATTCGAAATATTACGATCAGGACATGGAGCCGCTGGTCGAGGTGGTGCAGGACACATGCGGCCGGCACGATGCGTTCGCGCTCGCCTGCGCCGCCAAATATTACGACGACATCGGCTATCCGGGCCACACCAACTGCTCGGAGAACTTCAACAAGGCGCTTGCCGACAAGGGTGTCACGCCCCGCGCCGGCTGGATGGCCATCAACTTCTTCTTCAACACGGCGATCGACGCGCATGGCGTGATGGTGTCGGACGAACCCTGGTCGCGGCCGGGCGACTATGTTTTGATGCGCGCCCTGACCGATATCGTCTGCGTGTCCTCGGCTTGCCCGGACGACACCACGCCCGCCAATGGCTGGGACCTCACCGACATCCATGTGCGGACCTATTCCGGCC
>NZ_RZSA01001272.1:0-1567 GCF_003998075.1 Mesorhizobium sp. M2A.F.Ca.ET.037.01.1.1
ACACCAAGCGAGATCTCGAGCAGCTTCTTCATCGGCCCGGCGAGAAGTATTGTCGATAGGCGGCGGCGAGGTCGCCTTGCGCGGCGCGAAGTTCCTGCTGCGCCTGGCTGGCCTCGGCGTGCTGTCCGGCCTCGACCGCGTCCTTGGCCCGCCTTGCCGCGTTCGACAGCCTGCTGAGAGCCTCTGCCAGCGCATCCCGCTTTGCCTGGTCGGACGGAGACGCCGATTGCACTTGCCGGCCGGCGTCGGCGAGTGTCTCGGCAAAGGATTGCAAGGCGGACGATGCGTAGCGGGACGGCGCGGCGCCGGCGAGCCAGGCATCACTTACCATCACCGCCGACTGTACCGTCGAGGCTGCAAGCTTCGATTGCTGGTCGACGGTTTCAGACGAGGAGCAGGAGGCAAGCGCCAGCGCCAGCAGAGGCAGGGAGGCCCGGCACGGCCGGGCAACGGTGCGCAACATCTTCCACTCGTTGCAATCGCTTGAAATCACGATGATAAAGCCGCACCCACGGGAAAGTTCCTCCGTGTTCGGGATTTGCGCCACCGATGCCTGCTGCAGGGCGCGCGCGTAGACAGCTTTCGGCTCTTCTACCCTGGCCGGGAATTGCAATTTCTTGTCGGTAAAAAACGAGGCTGGTTCTCCGTTGGAAGCCCGCCGGACCTCGGCCGTATTACTTTGTTCCGCGGGCCCCGCGCACTTAATCATGTCGTACGAGCCGGCGCTTCGCCATGTCACCAATATTGGCAAAAGCCGCAACCTTGTCGATCATCGCTAGGATCGCCTTCGGATTGCTTTGATGCACCATATGTCCGGCACCCGGGACGATATCCAGAAGTGAATGGCTTATCTCGCCTTGCAACCGCAGCGCCTCGGTCTTGGCATCGAACAGCTGGTCGCCCGCGCCGGCAATTATCCCGACAGGGACGGCGATTTCGGCATATTGGCGATTTGGGAAAAGTGCCGATGCCAGCATCAGGAAGGATTCAGCGGAGATGGATCGCAGTTGCGAGGGCCGGCTCGCCAACCCTCTTGTCGTTGTCGCGAAAGGGATCGCGATCGTTGCCGGATGAAAAATCTTCTTCATCGCCCAGCGCCAGTTCAGCCTGACTAGCGAAGGCAGCACCGCGTGGCGCAGCACCGTCCCGATCAGCGGAACCGCCGGCAGCGCGGAGATGACAAGGGCAAGCCTTGGCGACGGGTAATGATAGCCGGCGACGACAACGGCGCCGGCAACCGACCGGGGATGCCGGCGCGCCATTTCGAGCGCCACCGCTGCTCCCCAGGAATGGCCGACAACCATGTAGCGCTCGATGCCGAGTTTCGCGACCGCGGCATCGATGAGGTCGGCCTGGGCAGCTGCTGTCCAAGGTCTGCCGGCCGGGCGTGGACTCATGCCGAAGCCGGGCCTGTCGAAGGCAAGTACGCGATATCTAGCGGCGGCCCTGCCGAAGATGCCGCTTGTCTTGAAGTCTTCCGCCGAGGCGCCATTGCCGTGCAACAGCAGAAGCGGTTGCCCGTGGCCCGCCTCCAGGAAATGCAGCTTCGTTCCCCGGAGATGGATGA
>NZ_RZSA01001273.1:0-1563 GCF_003998075.1 Mesorhizobium sp. M2A.F.Ca.ET.037.01.1.1
GATTTCGGCCGCAATCTCCGCCTGGACTGAGACCGCAGGTGACTCATCCGAAGACGCTGCCAAAAGCTGCTTCGTGTAGGGGTGGTTGGGTCCGCGAAAGACCTGTTCGGACGCGCCGGTCTCGACCAGCCGGCCGCGATAGAGCACGCCGATCCTGTCCGCCATGTAGCGCACCACCCTGAGGTCGTGGCTGATGAACAGATAGGTCGTGTTCCTGTCGCTCTGCAGATCGTTGAGCAGGTTGAGCACCGTTGCCTGCACCGAGACGTCGAGCGCTGAGGTCGGCTCGTCAAGCACCACCACTTTCGGCGCGCCGGCGAAGGCCCGGGCGATCGCCGCCCTCTGCCGCTGGCCGCCGGACAATGAGCGTGGCTTCTGTTCCGCGGTTGTCTCCGCCAGCCGGACGGAGCGGAGAAGCTCGGCGGCGCGTTCGCGCGCCTGGCTCCGGCCAAGCCCGGCAAGCCGCCGCAGCGGCCGGCTGATGATCCGCCCGATCCGGTGGCGCGGGTTGAGCGTGCGGTCGGGCGACTGGAAGACCATCTGCACGTCGCGCCGTTCGCCTGGCGCCCGCTTCTCGGCGCGTGGCGCCACCGTCCTGCCGAACAGCTCGACCGATCCTTGGCTAGGCGTCTGCAGCCCGGTGACGATCCGCGCCAGCGTCGATTTGCCGGAGCCGGATCCACCGATCAGGCCGAAGGTTTCGCCTTGCTCGATGCGGAGCTCGACCTTGTGCAGCACCGCCTGGTCGCGGAAGGAATGACTGATCTCCTTGCAGGCGATGGCGATCCGCCCGTCTCTTTGATCGAGACCGTTAACGGTCGCCTTGGGGCGACCACGAACGGTCGTGCCGATTTCAGCTAGCCTCCCATCCCGCTTGGTGAAATTGAGCGCCGGGATCGAGGCGATCAGCGCCTTGGTATAGGCATGGTCCGGGTGCTCGAAGACATCCGCGGCATCGCCGCTCTCGACCACCGCGCCTGACTGCATAACCGCCACCCGGTCGCAGGAGCGGCGGATCAGGTTGATGTCGTGGCTGATCAGGAGGATGCTGGTTTTGTGGTCGCGGCGCAGGTCGTCGAGGATCGCGATGACCTCCGACTGCACGCTTGCGTCGAGCGCCGTGGTCGGCTCGTCCAGAACCAGCAGCGCCGGGTCGAGCGCGATGGCGATGGCGATGTTGGCGCGCTGCTGCATGCCGCCGGAAAGCTCATGCGGGTAGAGATCGAGCACCCGCTCGGGATTGGCGACGCGCACACGCCGGAGCAACTCGGCGGAGCGCCAGCGCGCTTCCTCGTGGCGCACCGGGCGATGGCGCATGATCGTCTCGCCGATCTGTCTTCCGATCGTCATGGCCGGACTGAGCGCGGCGCCCGGATGTTGGTAGACAGCCGCGATGCGATCGCCGCGCAGGCCGCGCAGCTCCTCGCCGGAAAGCCCGCTGATTTCCCGGCCCTGGAACTCCAGCGCCGAGGCCGCCACTCGCGCGTTCCCCGGCAGGTAGCGCAGGATCGCCATGGCAACCGAACTCTTGCCCGAACCGGACTCGCCGACCAGTCCCAACGC
>NZ_RZSA01001274.1:0-1562 GCF_003998075.1 Mesorhizobium sp. M2A.F.Ca.ET.037.01.1.1
CCTCAAGCTCAATTCAGGCGCGCTTAGCGCCGATGGCCAGGCGAGCCTTGCCGACGGCAAGCTGGCCGCCGGGATCAGAGGCGCGTTGAGCGATGTTTCGGGGCTCTCGAAGGACGCCAAGGGCGCCATCGCTTTCGCCCTCAACGCGCAAGGCCCGGTCGCCGCGCCCGACCTGTCGATGACGGTGGACAGCGACCGGCTCCTCGTGGCGGCGCGCGAGATCACCGGACTGAAGCTGACGGCCACCGGCAAAGCCGATGCCGCCAATCCGGCAGCCAATGTGCAGCTCACTGGCAATGTCGCCGGGCAGAATTTGCAAGGCAGCGCCGCGCTCGCCACCACCAATGGCAGCCGCGCGATCAACGGGCTTTTGCTGTCCCTCGGACCGAACAAGTTTTCCGGCGATCTCGTGCTCGACGATGCTTTCGTGCCGGTGGGCACCGTTTCGCTCGACCTGCCAGATATCGGACCGCTCGCTGCGCTGGCCCTGGAAAAGGCCGAAGGCAATGTGCGCGGCACGATCGCCTTTACCAAGGCGGCCAACGGGCCGAATGTCGCGGTCAAAGCGAACACCTCGGAGATCAAGCGCGGCGATCTCTCGGCCAGGAATGTCGCCATCGACGCGCAGATCGCGAACTATCTGGCAGCACCGGTGATCGCCGGCACGGTGCGGGCGGAGAGCGTGACTTCCGGCGGCACCGCCATCACCGGCATCGATGTCGATCTCAAGCGCGACGGCGACTGGACCGGTTTTTCCGGCGGGGCCACCGTCAAGAACATCCCGGCCAAAGCCGCCGGGCGCGTGAAAGTGGCGAACGGAACCACGACCATCGAGCTCGCCTCCGGCCAGGCGACCGTGCAGGGCATCAAGGCCGCGATCGCGCAGGCCTCGACGGTGACCGTCGCCAATGGCGTGACCACGCTCGACCGGCTGGTGCTCAACCTCGGCGGCGGCACGGCAACGGTGACGGGCAAGGTCGCGCAGGCGCTCGACATCAACGCCAACCTCGCCCGGGTGCCGATTTCGCTCGCCAACAGTTTCTCGCCGGGTCTCGACGCGGCCGGCTCGATCTCGGGCACGGTCAAGGTGACCGGCCAGCCTTCGACCCCCTCGGTCGCCTTCAAGATCGATGCCGCCGGCGTGCAGACCTCGCAGACGCGTGGCGCCGGCCTTGGCGGCATGAATGTGTCGTCATCCGGCACTTTTGCCGGCAACAAGCTCGCCTTCGACGCCAACATCAGCGACGGCGCCGGCCTCGGCCTCAAGGGCGGCGGCTCGGTGACGACGGCGGGCACGCCAACCTTGGCGCTCGATTTCAACGGCAAGGTGCCGTTCTCCTTCCTGGCCGCAAAGCTCGCCGCGCAAGGGCTGGCGCTCAACGGCATCGCCAATGTCGATGTGCAAGTGCGTGGTCCTGCATCCGCGCCGGTTATCAGCGGCAAAGTCACGACATCCGGCGCGCGCCTCATCGATGCGCGCTCCGGCCTGGCGGTGAACGACATCGCCGCCGAAGTCTCGATCGGCGGCGGGGTGGCCAGGATCAACCGCCTGACCGGCACAC
>NZ_RZSA01001275.1:0-1562 GCF_003998075.1 Mesorhizobium sp. M2A.F.Ca.ET.037.01.1.1
GCATGGATCTCAGCGATCTCATCAGCGTCCCGGCGATCATGCCGGCGTTGAAGGCGAATTCCAAAAAGCAGCTTCTGCAATTGCTGTCGGAGAGGGCGGCGGCGATTTCGGGAATTCCGGAGCGGGAGGTGTTCGACACCATCCTGCAGCGCGAACGGCTGGGATCGACCGGCGTCGGCAACGGCATCGCCATTCCGCACGGCAAGCTCGCCGGCGTGAAGCGGATCGCCGGTGTCTTCGCGCGGCTGGAAACGCCCGTCGATTTCGAGGCATTGGACGACCAGCCGGTCGACCTCGTCTTTCTGCTGCTGGCGCCCGAAGGCGCAGGCGCCGACCATCTCAAGGCGCTGTCGCGCATCGCGCGCGTGCTGCGCGATGCCGACACAGTGGCCAAGATCAGGGGTACGCGCGACGCGGTGGCGATCCACGCCCTGCTGTCCGACACGCAGGCCTCGCACGCAGCCTGAAGTTTTGGGATAGAACTCTAGTTTTGAGAAGAAACCCTAGAGGGGCCGCCGGGAGCGGCCCTTTCCATTTTCGAACTGCCAGCAATCGCCTTAGAGCGTTTCACCGTTTCACGGAAACGGCGAACCGCTCTATCCCTTTGTTTTTACGCGATTCCGGACGGAAAACCGCTCACACTTTTCCTGGAATTGCTCTAGTGGATGGCGACAGTGGTCAGATCGTTCTCCAACGCACCCGCCAGCGCCCGGTCACGGGCATCGGAAAGCAGGATCGGCTGGCCGTTGGCGGCAAACAAAGCCCACAGCTCCAGGCCGGGCGCGATTTCGCCGAGGCCCGGGAAGCGGCCGCGCAGGTCGTCGCTCGACACTTTCCGCAGATAAGCGACAGAGCCTTCGCCGAGATGGGCGAGTTCGCCGCTGGTCATGGTGATCATTTCGTCAGTTCTGGTCATTTCAAGCCTCCTTGGCGCGAGGACGCCAGGATTGGCCGCCTCGCATAGAGCCATCGGCGAAGGTCAGTCTTTCACCGATATGTTTATTTTCCGTACCAGCCGCTCGGCCTCCGGCCGATCGAGATCGATCGACAGCAGGCCGTTCTTCAACTCGGCCGCTATCACCCGCATGCCGTCGGCCAGCACGAAACAGCGCTGGAACTGGCGCGCGGCGATGCCGCGGTGCAGGAATTCGCGCTCGGTGTCGTCGGTCTGGCGACCGCGCACGATCAGCTGGTTTTCCTCCGTGGTGACATCGAGGTCGCTTTCGGCGAAACCGGCAACGGCCAGTGTGATGCGCAGCCTTTCGGCCTTGCCGTCAGCGGCGCTGAGGCGCTCGATGTTGTACGGCGGATAGCTGTCGCCGGTCTTCGCCAGACGCTCCAGCGTCTTTTCCATGGCATCGAAACCCAAAAGAAGCGGGCTGGAGAAGGGCGTCATTCGACTCATTGTTACACTGTCCTCTGAAGAGCGACACAAACTGGAAAAACCCGGATGGCATTTTTCCCGATGGTCTTGATATGGTCCGCCGCGCGATCAAGTTCAAGCCATTAAACCCCGCCCAAAAAGACTCCCCAAAAAGGAATTGAAATGCCCCAGTCCAGAA
>NZ_RZSA01001276.1:0-1559 GCF_003998075.1 Mesorhizobium sp. M2A.F.Ca.ET.037.01.1.1
ATCGACTGGATGACGATGATGCCGAGCAGCGCGGAATAGGCGCTGCCGCGGCCGCCGAACAGGCTGGTGCCGCCGATGACCGCGGCCGCGATGGCGTTCAAATTGACGTCGCCGGTGCCGGCCTGCTGGCTGGCGGAAGCGAGCCGGGCGGCTGCAAGCACGCCGCCCAGCGCGGCGAACAGCGAGCACAGGGCGAAGGCGCTGAGATAGATGGCGCGCACCTTGATGCCGGCACGCCGTGCCGCCTCGCGGTTGCCGCCGACGGCGGTCATCGAACGCCCCCATTTGGTCCGGGTCAGCGCATAGTTCATCGCCACGACTAGGCCAGCGAAGAGGCCGAACATCCACGGGATGCCGCGCGACTGGTTGAGGTACGCGACGATCAGCTCGAGGCTGATCGTTATGGCGGCGACGCGCAGGACGAGCCCGGCCACGGACGGCGTCGACAGATTGGCCGCGCGTCGGCGCGCGAAGGTGCGAAGCCCGCTGACCAGCATCGCCAAACCCGGGATCGCGGCAAGCGTGTGCGAGACCCATTTCGGCATCACCATCAGCTGGCCGAAATCCACCAGGGGCGAGCCATAGGGCAGGTTGATCGAGCCGGTGGAGCCGAGGATGTAGAGCTGCATGCCCAGCACCGCGAGCAGGCCGGCCAGCGTCGAAACGAAGCTCGGCATGCCGAGGCGGTTGAACAGCAAGGCATAGAGCGAGCCGATCAGGGCGCCGAAGGCCAGCGCGGCCAGGATCGCCAGCGCGACCGGCCAGCCCTGGTTGACCCACAGCGTGCCGACCATCGCCGAGGCGAAGCCGCTGATGGAGCCGACCGACAGGTCGATCTCGCCGACCATCAGCACGCAGACGATGCCGAGCGCGATCACACCGACGGTCGAGCAATCGAACAGGAGATTGACCAGATTGCTGCTCGAAACGAACACCGGGTTGAGGCTGGTGAAGACCGTCCAGATCACTAGTAGACCGACGATGACCGGCAGCGAGCCGAGGTCGCCGCTGCGCACGCGGTCGAGAAAGGCGCGGACCGCCCCGCCAATGCCGGCCTCATGCTTGACGCGCGCATCGGCGCGGTCGAGCGCCAGAGGAGCCGAATTGCCTTGCTCCGTCATGGGCGCTGCTCCCCCGCCTGTGCGCTGTGATCGCGTTCCATACGCAGGCGCTCGGCGCGCCGCGACACCGCGTTGTTGGACGCGCCGGTGATGGCGCTGACCAGATCCTGGTTCGAGGCGTCGGGTTCGAAGACGCCGTTGTTGCGCCCGAGCCTCAGCACCACGATGCGGTCGGCGACGGCGCGGACATCCTCCATGTTGTGGCTGATCATGACGACGCCGAGACCGCGCGCGCGGACGCGGTCAATGAGGTTGAGTACTTCCGCCGTCTGCGCGACGCCAAGGGCGGCGGTCGGCTCGTCGAGCAGGATGAGTTTCGGCTCGAGCAGCAGCGAGCGCGCTATGGCGACCGTCTGGCGCTGGCCGCCGGACAGCGAGGCGACCGCTTCACGCACGCTTGGAATGCGCGCCGACAATTCGTTGAGCAGCGTCCAGGCG
>NZ_RZSA01001277.1:0-1553 GCF_003998075.1 Mesorhizobium sp. M2A.F.Ca.ET.037.01.1.1
CTGCCGATGGGCATCGTGCTGGCGCTCGGTCGGCGTTCGAAGATGCCGATCATCAAATGGCTCTGCGTCGTCTTCATTGAGACGGTGCGCGGCATTCCGCTGATCACGGTGCTGTTCTTCGCCAGCGTCATGCTGCCGCTGTTCCTGCCGGAAGGCGTCAGCTTCGACAAATACCTGCGGGCCCTGATCGGTGTCTCGCTGTTTGCCGCCGCCTATATGGCGGAAGTGATCCGCGGCGGCCTGCAGGCGATCCCGAAGGGCCAGTATGAAGGCGCCGATTCGCTCGGCCTCGGCTACTGGCAGAAGATGGGTCTGATCGTGCTGCCGCAGGCGCTGAAGCTGGTCATCCCAGGTATCGTCAACACCTTCATCGGCATGCTCAAGGACACCAGCCTGGTCCTGATCATCTCGATGTTCGACCTGCTCGGCGTGGTGAAGCAGAACTTCGCCGACCCCAACTGGGCGACGCCGCAGACCCCGAAATCCGGCCTGATCTTTGCCGCCTTTGTTTTCTGGCTGTTGTGCTTCGGCATGTCGCGCTATTCAATGTACACCGAACGCCGGCTCGACACCGGCTACAAACGCTGAGGCATGTCCCAAAACTGTGGAGCGATTTTGGGACATGCATCAAACACAACGATAAGGGGAATTGGCCATGTCCACCGAAAACGCCGTCAGCGCGGAAGACCTCAAGGTCAATGCCGGAAAGATGCATGTCTCGACCACCGACGTCGCCATCGACATTGTCGGTATGCACAAATGGTATGGCGAGTTCCATGTGCTCAAGGACATCAATCTCAAGGTGATGCGCGGCGAGCGCATCGTCATTTGCGGTCCGTCCGGCTCCGGCAAGTCGACCATGATCCGCTGCATCAACCGGCTGGAAGAGCATCAGAAGGGCAAGATCATCGTCGACGGCAAGGAACTCACCAACGATCTGAAGAAGATCGACGAGGTGCGCCGCGAGGTCGGCATGGTGTTCCAGCACTTCAACCTGTTCCCGCATCTGACCATCCTGGAGAACTGCACGCTGGCGCCCATCTGGGTGCGCAAGATGCCGAAGAAGCAGGCCGAGGAAATCGCCATGCATTTCCTCAAGCGCGTCAAGATCCCCGAACAGGCCAACAAATATCCCGGACAGCTCTCCGGCGGCCAGCAGCAGCGTGTGGCGATCGCGCGCTCGCTGTGCATGAACCCGCGCATCATGCTGTTCGACGAGCCGACCTCGGCGCTCGATCCCGAGATGATCAAGGAAGTGCTGGAGACGATGGTGGGCCTGGCGGAAGAGGGCATGACGATGCTGTGCGTCACCCACGAGATGGGCTTTGCCCGCAAGGTCGCCAACCGGGTGATCTTCATGGATCAGGGCCAGATCGTCGAGCAGAACACGCCGGCCGAGTTCTTCGACCATCCGCGCCATGAGCGGACGAAACTGTTCCTGTCGCAGATCCTGCACTGAGCGGGAACAGTTTCCTGGGAGGTGGCTCGTGCCCGTGCCTTCGTCATCCTAGGGCGGAGCAAGGAGCGAAGCGACGCGCGCAGACCCTAGGATC
>NZ_RZSA01001278.1:0-1550 GCF_003998075.1 Mesorhizobium sp. M2A.F.Ca.ET.037.01.1.1
GCGCGCTGCGCGGCGAAGATAGGCGCGCTCGCCCGTCGCCTTGTGCCAGGCGAGGAAGGCCTCGAGCAGATGCATGTGCGGGTTGGAGCGCCGCTCCTCCGCCCCATCCGAGGTTTCCAGGAAACCGGTCATGCGGCTGTCTTCCAAATGCGCGTCGAGGAAGGCGAACGTTTCCTCGCCGAGCCGCAACGCATCTGGATGGCCCGACATGTGGGCGTGCGCCAGCGCCAGGAGAACGCAGGAATGATCGTAGGCGTCCTCGACAGGATCGGCGACCGAGCCATCGATGTTGAGCGTGCGCACCCAGCCGCCGCGCTTCGTTCGGCCCTGACCAGCCATGAAGTCGATGCCGTGGGCGATCAGCCTTTCCGCCGGACCGTCCCAGCCACGCTCCTTGGCCACCGCGAAGGCGTAGACCTGGCGCGCCTGCGTGCGCATTCGCTTGGGTTTCATCAACGGCGCGGCGTCGAAGCCGAGCGCTTCGTGGAAGCCGCCATGGCGCTCATCGACGCCGACCGTCGACCACAGCGGCAGCGTCTCCTCGAACAGCCAGTGGCGCACGCGCCGCCGCCAGGCGCCGCTCTCGATGACACGGTCATGCGCCGGCGTGAATCTCGTCTCCAGCCGGCCGGATTTCTCCAGCTGCTCGACGATCTTCTTGACGTGCTGGCTGTGGCTGACCGGCGCGACGAAGGTTGCGTCAGCCGTCGAAACGATAGCGACATCCTTCATGCCGATCGCCGAAAGCAGGCGGCCATCGCCGCGGATATAGGAGTTTTCGCAATCGATGGCGACGACATCGCCGATGATGACGTTGCCGTGCTTGTCGGACGGGCCGACATCGAGCAGCGACTGCCACGAGCCGAGATCGTTCCAGCGGAAGCCGGCCGGGACCATGGCAATGTCCTTGGCGCGCTCCATGATGGCGTAGTCGATCGAGGTCGACGGGATGGCCGAGTAGAGTTCCAGCGCCATGTAAAGGCCCGAGAGATCGCTGGTTGCCGCCTTGTAGGCAGCTTCGGTCGCCTGCCAGATTTTCGGCTCATAGGCCGCTAAGGCGTCGCGCATGGCGCCGGCGCGGAACAGGAAGATGCCGGTGTTCCAGTAGAAATTGCCGGCGTCGAGATAGGCCTGCGCGGTGGCGAGATCCGGCTTCTCGACAAAGCGCGAGACGTCGAACACGCCCGCCCTGTCCGCCCCAACCTCGATATAGCCGTAGCCGGTCTCGGGCTGGGTTGGCTTCAGGCCGAACACCACGAGCCGCCCGGCATTTGCCGCGACCGCGCCCGCCTCGATGCTTTGCCAGAACTGAGCGGTCGTCGAGATCTCATGGTCGGACGGCACCACCAGCACCAGCTCGTCGCCATATTCGGAGAGCGTGCGCAGGCTTGCCAGCGCGACGGCGGCGGCCGTGTTGCGGCCCGTCGGCTCGAACAACGGTCCGCCGCCCTTGAGATCAACGCCGGCAAGGTCGGCATGGACGCGCTCGGCGTGACGTTCCGCGGCGATCAGGAAGATCGGCGTCTCGCCGTCCGGCCGCGCCGCCAGCC
>NZ_RZSA01001279.1:0-1548 GCF_003998075.1 Mesorhizobium sp. M2A.F.Ca.ET.037.01.1.1
ACCATGTCCGCTATGTGGTGGCGGGAGCGCTCGTCGCGCAGCAGGATGAGCGGACTGCGATCGAAAATCGGGCTCAGTTCGTGTCGATTGTAAGGTTTGTTGAACGGACCGAGGGACTGCGTGAAGAATACGGGATCCTTGCCGATGGCCGCATCCAGGCGGAACTGGTTCAGTCGCCGTTCAAGGTTGTAGTTCTCAACCAGATAGGTGCCGCCAGTCGTGACCACGAGGTCGGCGTTCTGGTAGATATCGAGGCCGCGGCGGTCGCTCTCCTTGAAAAAAGCGCGGCCGAGAAGGCTGTCAGAGCCGAAATTCCGCAGCACCTTGTGGACCAGCCGGTTGTAGTGCGGCTTGAGCCGATCTTTCACACCGCTTCCCGAAGGGTAGCGGAAGAGGGTCTCCGACAGGAGCTTGTGAAATTCCAGGTCGGGGTAATCCTTCTTTGGATAGAGCCTCGCGGCGACCTCGGGCTGGCTGTCGAAGACGAAAAAGCGCAAGCCGTCGCCGGCGACAGTCCTCAGAATGTGGCGAATGGCCAGCAGGATCGCTGCGTCTCCCGTGTTCAGGCAGACCGTGTTCTCGACGATGATCTTCATCGCATCTCCTCATCTTGGGCAGGTTTCCGAAAAAGGCGGCCCCCTTGTCGCCCAAATGCCGGTATGTCGATTCGCTGTGCCTGTGCGCTCGCCGCCACCCTTCCGACGACCGACCGGTCGCCAACCGTTGCCGAGGATAACTTAAGCTCAGGGTTTTTGCAGTGCAACAAAAAGCGCAATGCGCTTCGCTACGCCGCACCAAAATTGTTGCGATGCAGCAAAAGCTGTACTAGCATCCCCGATGGGTGGGCCGAACATCGGTCGAGTTTCATGCTGCATGTCTTGTACCTTGTGCATGACGTATCCGACCCGGCAGTGCGCCGCAGGGTCCAAATGCTCAAGGCAGGAGGCGCCGGGGTCACCCTGGCGGGCTTCCGTCGCACCGCCAGTCCGGTCGCCGAGATCGAGGGTAGCAGGCCTGTCGACCTCGGCGCGACACGCGACGGCCGATTCGCGCAGCGCCTCGGGGCGGTCGCCAAGGCAGCCATGTCGATCGGTGCGAAACTGGGCGTCATGCCCAGGCCCGATCTCATCATCGCGCGCAATCTCGAAATGCTGGCGCTTGCCCGCCGCGCCAATGCCGCTCTCGGGGCGAACGTGCCTATCGTCTATGAATGCCTCGATATCCATCGCCTGGTGCTGCGCGACGATCTTGTCGGCAGGACATTGCGCGGCGCCGAGCGTCATCTCGCCCGCGACGTGAAGCTTCTGGTGACCAGTTCGCCGGCCTTCATCGCCAATTATTTCGAGCTCTTCGGGCAGATCGGCGCGCCTGTCGAGCTGATCGAGAACAAATATTTCGAGGCGGCATCCGTTGTCGCCGCGCATTCTTTCGAGGACGACGGCCCGGCGACGCCGCCCTGGCGGATCGGCTGGTTCGGTGCGCTGCGCTGCCGCCGCTCGCTGGAGCTGGTGGCCGACTTCACCCGCCGGCAGGCGGGGCGGTTCGAGG
>NZ_RZSA01000127.1:0-10010 GCF_003998075.1 Mesorhizobium sp. M2A.F.Ca.ET.037.01.1.1
ATCCACGTGACGCCGGAAGCGGTCGAGGACGGCCCGATCGCCAGGATCCATGACGGCGACGTCATCCGGCTCGACGCCGATGCCGGCACACTCGAGGTGCTGGTGCCGGGAACCGAATTCGCGCTCCGCCGCACGGCGGACGCCGACCTCATCGGCAACGAGTTCGGATTCGGCCGTGAGCTGTTCGCCGGCTTCCGGCAACTGGTCGGCCGCGCCGACCACGGGGCGGCGGCATTCGGAAGCGCCTGACGTTGCGGGTTCAAAAGACAAAGGGCGGCTTTGAGCCGCCCTTTGTCTTTGTTCCGGCCGAAACAACTACTGCACGGTGATCTCGCTCCGTTCGCCGGCCTTGATCGTCACCGGCATTTCCTTGTCCTGGCCCTGGTCGGAGGCGTGCCGCACGACGACATAATCGCCGGCGGGAATCGTCTGCTGCCAGCTGTCGCCATAGCTCAAGCCCAGCGACTTGCGCTTGCCTTCGATATCCTTCTTCGACGAGAACACCTCGATCGAGTAAGCCCCTGGCGCCGACATGGCCAGCACGCCGGCGTCGAGCGTGACCTTGATGTCCTGGTTGTCGCCGGCCTTGATGGTGAAGGGCTGCTCGGCAATGGCAAGATCGAGCGTGGTGAGCGCGACATAGTCGTCCGGCGGCAGCCAGAACTTGCTGTCGGGACCATAGGAGTGCTCGACGCTCTCGCGGGAACCGTCGATCTTCTTCTTAGCCTTGACGATTTCGAAGCTAATGCCGGAATTGTCGGCCTTGTCACCGCCTGCCGTATAGAAGGCGTTGAGCACGGCGTGGCCAACGCCAACGACGACGTCCTTCTCGACCGTCTGTCCGGCAGCAAGCTGAATGGTCTCGGTTACCGTGCCGGCGCCGATCTGCACCGTCACCTTCTGCTCGCCGGCGGGGACAGTCGCCTTGGCGTCGCCATAGTGGGTGGTGCTGCCGCCCGGATAGGCGAAGTCGACACGCGCCTCGCCGCTGATCTCCGATCCCTGGCTTGCATGCGGATGGATAACCAGCGTACCGCCGTTGAGCGTGAACAGCGGCTTGTAAACCTGGCCGGCCTCTATTTTGATCTTCTGCTCGCTTCTTGCCTCGTCATCGCGGCCGACGACGATATAGTCGCCCGGTTCGAGATTGGTTTTCAGCTCGCCGTACTCGGTCATGACCTGATCGCCCCGCGAGCCGTCCGCATTGGCCTTGTAGATTTCCCAGGCATTGCTGTTGTCGGAGATCTCGGGACCCCCCTCGGCCATGACCACGCTCGGCATGAAATTGAATTCAGGCTTGGCGGGCTCGGGCGCTGGCGCGGGTGACGGAGCCGGCTCTGGCGCCGGCGCCGGAGCCGGAGCCGGAGCCGCCACGGTCTCGACCAGCGCGTCCTGCAGCGCCTTCTCGTCGGAGGCCTGGATGTATTTGCCGCCGGTGTTTTCGGCGAGGCAGGCGATCTGCTTGCCCTCGTCGGCGGTCAGGCCGAAGCCGACGACGTCGGCGGTGAAGTCGACGCCGCTTTCCTTGAGCTCCTTGCCGAGTGCGCAGGGATCGCCGCCGCAGGTCTCCAGCCCGTCGGTGATCAGCACCACCGTTGCCTTGTCCTCGGTGTATTTCAGCGCCTCGGCGGCCTGCTTGACCGCGGCCGTGAGCGGCGTCTTGCCCAGGAATTTCATGCTGTCGGCGGCGGCCGAAATGGCGCTGGCGGATCCGGCTTGCGGCGGCACGATCAGCTCGATGTCGTCGCAGCTGCCCTTGGTGCGGTGGCCATAGGCCATGAAGCCGATCTCATCATCGGCCGGTACCGACTGCAGCACCGTGCGCAGCGATTCGCGCGCGATCTCGAGCTTCGGCTTGCCATCGATCTGGGCCCACATCGAACCCGATGCATCGAGGATGATGATGACCTTGTTGGCGGCAAAGCCGAAACTGGTCATCGACAAAAGGAAGGCCGCCGCAGCGACGCTCCGTATCAGTCCCGCCATGAAAATCTCCTGAGAGCAACCCTCGTCCGCGTTGCGAAAGCTATTTGAGGCGGGTCCTGGAAACAAGCCCGGCCGAGGGCGGAAGGCGGAGCGCTCTAATAAGTGGTGCGGCGCTCTTCCGATGGCGGGCGGCCAAACTGCAGCCGGTAGCTCTGCGCGAAATAGGAGTGCGAGGTGAAGCCGGTGGCGATCGCCACGTCGAGGATCGGCATGTTGGTCTGGCGCAGCAATTCGCGCGCCCGTTCGAGCCTCAGCCGCATGTAATAGCGACCGGGCGTCACGCTGAGGTGACGCAGGAAAAGGCGCTCGACCTGGCGCACCGACAGGCCCGCCGACTTGGCGAGCTGCACGGCGGACAGCGGCTCGTCGAGATGGTCGGCCATCAGCTCGACGATGCGCCTGAGCTTCTCCGACTTGCCGGTGAGATCGCGCTCCGGTCCGACGCGCTGGCGGTCGCCGGCCGAGCGGATGCGCTCGTGCTGGAATTGATTGGCGACGCCATTGGCCAGGTTGGAGCCGAAATCGCCGCGCACAATCTCCAGCATCAGGTCGATCGAGGTGGTGCCGCCGGCGCAGGTGTAGCGCTTGCGGTCGATCTCGAAGACATTGCCGGTGCAGTTGATGTCTGGAAAACGCTCCATGAAGCCGGCGCGGTTCTCCCAATGGATGGTGCAGCGGTAGCCGTCGAGCTGCCCGGCCTCGGCCAGGAGATAGGAGCCGACCGACAGCGCGCCGAGCGCATTGCCGCGCCGGCCCCAGCTGCGCAAAGCCGCCAGCACCTTGCTCTTGCCGGGGAATTCCGTGGTGAGCCCGACCGAGACGAACAGGATGTCGACCGGCGGCATGTCGGCGACCGAATAGTCGATCTTCAGCGGCAGGCCGTTGGAGGCCATGACCGCATCGCCGTCGGCCGAAATCGTCGTCCAGCCATAGAAGTCGCGGCCGAGCAGGCGGTTGGCCGAGCGGAAGCAGTCGATGGCGGCGGCCAGCGAGAACATCGAGAACTTGTCGACGAGCAGGAAGCCGAACTGACGGCCGCCCTGAACGGGATCGTTCGTGATCGGCCGTTCGACAGGAGCAGTAAGGTTCGGCAAGGATCTGCTTTCGATCAGAAGGACGGCCGCTTCAGCCCGGCCGCGAGGTAGGCGGAAGCTACAGTGTTCGCCATCAGCATGGCAATGGTCATCGGCCCGACGCCGCCGGGCACCGGCGTGATGGCGCCGGCGACCTTGGCCGCCTCGACATAGGCGACGTCGCCGACCAGGCGGCTCTTGCCTTCACCCTTTTCGGGCGCCGGGATGCGGTTGATCCCGACATCGATCACGGTGGCACCGGGCTTCACCCAATCGCCCTTGACCATCTCGGGGCGGCCGACGGCGGCGACCAGGATGTCGGCGGTGCGTGCCAGCGCCGGCAGATCCCTGGTGCGGCTGTGGGCGATGGTCACCGTGCAGTTGGCGGCGAGCAGCAGATTGGCCATCGGCTTGCCGACGATGTTGGAACGGCCGACGACAACGGCGTTGAGGCCGGAAAGATCCTTGCCGCGCACGCGTTCGATCAAAAGCATGGAGCCCGCCGGCGTGCAGGGCACGAAGGCCGTGTCAAGCTCGCCGGTGCCGAGCTTGCCGACATTGATGAAGTGGAAGCCGTCGACATCCTTCTCCGGCGCGATCGTCTGGATCACCTTGCCGGCGTCAATATGGCCTGGAAGCGGCAGTTGCACGAGGATGCCGTGGATCGACTTGTCGGCGTTGAGATCGCCGATGATCTTCAGCAACTGTTCCTCGCTGGTGTCGGTCGGCAGCGTATGCTGGAGCGAATGGAAGCCGCATTCCTTGGCGGTGCGCGATTTCGAAGCGACATAGACCTGGCTTGCCGGGTCTTCGCCGACGATCACCACGGCAAGGCCAGGCTTGGTGGCTCCCTTGGCCGACAGCTCCGCGGTCAAAGCCTTGACCTTCGAAACCACATCCTCGGCGACACTCTTTCCGTCAATCACTTCGGCCATCACCAACCCTCAGCTTCGCTCCGAGGCCGATGCATGGCCTCATTCCTCGATCGGCATTGTCGATCCGCCAAAGCGAGATGCTTGCGGCCGAAATGCAGGGCGGCATTTTCACGAAAATTCGACAGGGCAATCCCGTCAAAGCGTCGTCTGATGCCGTAAACCCGAAACCGGCAGCTTTTATCGAACCGCAAGCGGTCAAGAAATATGGGGTGTCAATAATATGACGCTTCAGAAATAGCGGTGGCGCGAGCGGCTTTCGGTCAGCTCGCGAACCGCCTCGCGGAATTCGCGCAGGCTGGCGCGGATCTCGTCGATCTCACCCTGGTCGGACGACGACTGGCGGGCGTCGCCCGGGACTGGCGGTTGCGGATCGTAAGAGGCGGGCGATGCCGAATAATGATCTTCGTACGGGTCGGTCCGGCCATGGGCCGGCCGATAGGAATAGCCCTGCTCATATGGCGGCTGAATATTCTGCCGCGCCGAGGTTTCAGCCCCAGGGTAGCGTTCCTCCCGGCTGGGCGCGCGCCAGGCGCTTTCGGGCGGCACAGTGTCCAAATCCGCCGTTTCAGCCGGCTCGCGGCGCACGAAATAGCGGAGCGCCGAGGCAAGCGACCCGAAAAGCCCGGGACGGACGGCGTCATCGTCCGGCATCGGTGGCGGTGTGACGGGTTGGGCCGCGGGCGGCGCGGCCATCGACACCGGTTGAGGGGCCGGAGGCGAGGCAGGCGGCGGTGTGAAAGACGCGGCTGGCGATGGCGTGAATGCCGGAGCCGGAGGCGGCGTAAATGATTTGGCCGGAGGTGGCGTGAAAGAGGGCGCGGGATGTTCCGACGTGAAAGACGCGGCCGGCGGTCGAGCGACTGGCGGGGCCGGTGGCGGTGTAACTGGCGGCGGCGCCAGCGGAGCGGCACCGTTGAAAACGTTCCCCACCGTTGGAGCACGATCGCCGGCCCGGCGGCGCGAGCGCGTGTCGGCCGTCTCGCGCAGGCTGGCAAGGATGCCACGCAGCGCGCCGAGGCCGATACCGGCGAAGAGGCCGGCAAACAGACCGGCCAAAGCCATCACGGCGCGCGACGGACCCTTGGCTTGCAGCGGCGCATAGGCCTCCGAGATGACGCTGATATTGGCGGTGTTGATGTCCTTCTGCTCGCCGGTTTCCTTGGCGCGCAGCAGGAACTGCTCGTAGACAGAACGCTTGGCGGCCGCCTCGCGCTCCAGCTCGCGCAGCGAGACGAGGTTGTTGTTGACGTCGCCGCTCTGCACCTTGGCCTGCGCCAAGCGCGAGGAAAGGTCCTGCTCGAGCTGGACGGAGCGCTTGAGGTCGACCTGCAGCGAGGATGCGATGCGCTGCAGCTCGGCGCTGATGCGCTCGCGCGCGCCGGCAAGCTGGGCATTCAGCGCCTCGATCTCCGGATGGCGCGGCCCGAGCTTGACCTCGGCGCGGTCGGCTTCCTGCTTCAGGGCAGCATATTGCGAGCGCAGCTCGCTCATCATGTTGGAGTTGATTTCCTCGGGCAACGTGCCGCTGAGGACCGAATTGACGTTCAGCGAGCGTGCCGAGGCGGCGCGTGCATTGAGCTCCAGCGTGCGGGCGCGGGCGACGGAAAGCTGCTCGTTGAGCTTCAGCATCTGGTCGTCGCTGATCAGGTGACCCTGCGCGTCGACGAGGTCGTGGGTCGCCCGGAAATCCTCGACGGCGCGCTCGGCCGTCTCGACGCCCTTGCGCAATTCGTCGAGCCTGGCGGTGAGCTCGTCATTGGCGCGGCCCGCGGTGCTCGACTGGATCTCACTGGATATCTGCTTGAAGGCCTTGACCATGGTGTTGGCGATCAGGGCGGATTTCTCGGCGTTCTGCGTCGTGGCGCTGACCGAGACCACGAAGGTCTTGCCGCCACGTTCGACGTCGAGGCTGTCATACAGTTTGCCGACCGCCAGCGAGCGCTTGCGCGCTTCGTCCGCGGCACCCGCATCCTGCCGCGACAGGATCGAGCGGAGTGTTGACATCAGGCCGAAGCCGCCACTGCCCTGGCCGTTGAACTCAGGATCGTTGGTAAGGTTGAGATCGGTGACGACCTTGTTGAGAACGGTGCCCGATGTCAGGATTCGGACCTGGTTCTCGACGATCGCAAGCGTCGCATCCGAGGCGACCACGTTCTGCGTCAGGTCGCGGTCGGTGAGCTTGAGGTCGCGCGGGTCGACGATGACGTCGGTGGTGGCCTCATATTTCTTCGGCGTCGACAAGGCGATGGCGACGCCGAGCGCGGCGCCCAGGACGGTCGTCGACAGGATCAGCGCCTTGGATCGCGTGATGCCGTGCACGACCTGCATCGGGTCGATCAGCGGCTTCCATTCCTCGGAAACGTCGCCGGCGGATGGCCGGCTCGACTGAGGTTCGGGAGCGGCTTGCGACTGCTGGCTCTCCGCCGGGGCTTCATAGAACGGCCCGGACGACGCAGGCCGACTTCTTGCGCGCCAGTCATGTTCGGTCTCGACCGGCTGGGATTCCGCTTGTCCCTGATCGCGGCCAAATTCGCCGGTTTCATTGGACTGCGGATTCAACTTCCCTTCGCGTTCGGAACGTGCGGCGCGATGGCGCGCCGCGGCGTCCTCGCGCCAGGAGGAGTTGGCCCGGTCGCCGATCGAAACCGTGTTGTCGTCGCCACGCATGGCTTGGCCGAGCGCGAGCAGGGAACGCTCGCGCCTCCAGTCATCACGGTTATCCCTGTCGACCATTATCCTGGAACTTGCTCTCTGGCGGCTTGGGCGCGGCGGATGGGCCAATCGTTAAGCCACGCTAAACGGGCATAGGAAACAAAGGGTTAATTTTGCGTCCGCACTCCCACGGTTTCTCGCCTTGCTCGCGGCATTCCGGCGCCGCCAGCACAGGCGCCAGAACGCCGCGTTAAACTTTCCAGCCTATCTATCGCCCCGGATATGACCCAGGCCAGCGACATGCCGCAAAGGCGGAGCTTCGCGCGGATCGGCCACTTCGTGGCCACCCGCCGGAAACTGGTATTCGACTATCTCTCGGCCATCAGCGGCGCCGGCGGCCGGCTGGTGTTCTCGCTTGCCTATTTCGTCGCCTTGGCCAACACGCTTTCGATCGCCGAATTCGGCATGTTCGCGACAGCCTCGGCCGCCGGCATCATGCTGTCACGCATCCTCGCCTTCGGCTTCATCTCGGCGCTCTACCGCACCGCCACGATCCGCCCCAACCTGATCGGCACATTCACCGCCGGTTTCCTGCTTCTCGGCGTCCTCTCGCTGCCATTCCTCGCCGCCGCCTCCTACATCGTCTACCTGATCTTCTTTGCCGACACCGTGCCGCTGACGGCCTTTGCGGCGATCGTCTTCGCCGAGGCGCTGTTGTGGCGGCCGGTCGAGGTGGCCCTGATCGTCAACAACGGGCTCGGCAAGTTCGGGCGGGCGGCGGTGCTCGCCATTCTGGCGACAGCGCTTCGGGCAGTCGGCGCCATCCTGTTCATGCTAGCCGCGCAGCATACGATCGGCGTCTGGTCGCTGTTCTACATCGGCGCCAATGCCGCTTCGCTGATCGTCGCCTTCGCCTTCTTCTATCCGGGCCAGCGGCTGAGGCTGCGCGCCGAGCTGTATTTCCGGCGGCTCGCCGATTCCATCTATGTCGCCGGATCCGAAGTGCTGTTCTACCTGCAGATGGAGTTCGACAAGCTGCTGGTGCTGTCGATCGGCGGGCCGCATCTGGCCGGCATCTACGCCATCATCATGCGGCTGGTCGATCTCACCGCGATCCCGATCCGCACTTTCTCGATGATGCTGGTGCAGCGCATGATGCGGGCGCCGGAGCTGCTGTCGCGGCTGGCGGTGAAGAGCGGCATCGAGTGCGGCGTGTTCCTGGTCTCGACGCTGGCGCTGGCGTCGCTCGGCATCGTGCTGCACTTCTTCCCCAACGCGCTCGGCAGGAATGTCGCCGAGGCAGCGCCGCTGGTGGCGCTCGCCGTCTGCGTGCCGGGACTGCGCAACCTTGTCGAATACCAGGCCGAGCTTCTGTTCGCGCGTGGCCAGACGGCGGTCAGGGCAATCAATCTTGGCCTGCTCGCCGGATTCAAGGCGGTTCTGCTCACCTATGTGCTGACGACCATCCCCGACACGGCCAATCTGGTCCTGTCGCTCAACATCGTCTTCCTGCTGCTTTATCTTGCCTCGACATTGTTGACCTATTCGGCGATGCGCCGGCCGGCCAAAGCCATCTGAGCCTTACGCAGCAAGCCCGATCAGGCGGCGGATGCGGCCGATGTCGGTACCGATGAAGGACTGCATGCCGATCGCCACCTGTTCCGGCGCCATGGTGTCGACGAAGCGGCGGAACTGGTCATCCGAGAGCGGCGCGCCGTTCCAGTGGACGCGGCAGAACTCCTCCGAGCCGTGGAAATGGCCGGCACCGTCGAGCACATCGTCGACGTAGCGGCCATAGATCATGCATTCGGAGAATTTTCGCGCCGAACCGACCACGCTGACCCATTCGCGGCCATGCACCTTCTCGATGCGCTCGCACATCGCGTTGACCGTCTCGCGGCGCCAGGCGATCAGCGTCGAGATGTAGTCGTGGCACGATGGATTGGCGGGATCGATGCCGAGTGCTGTGCCCGCATTGCGCGACCAGATGCGATGCTGGTCATGGCCGTCGTTCGATAGCATGCCGTCGCGGCGGAACAGCCGCACCTTGCCGTCGCGCCAGAAGGCGTTCGCGTCGAAGGGTTTCAGGAAGGCGACATCGGAATCGCAGAAGACGAGCACGTCTTCCTTGGCGTGGCCGGCAATGGCGATGCGGCGCAGCTGCTGCACATGCCAGCCGCGCAGCGGCTGTGTTTTCAGGCTCAGCCAGATGCGGCGGCGGAAACCGCTCAGCGGATCGTCAAACGCGCGCAGCCAGCGCGGCAACAGGTCCCGCTCGTCGACAACGCTGCGGCGGCCGGATTCCAGCTGGCGAAACAACGCGACGTCGCGATGTTCGGTCAGGATGTAATGATGCGCCATGCCGGCGACGTGGCGGTCGATGGTTTCGCACAAAAGCCGGCAGCGTTCGAAATCGGGGGCGTAGCTTGCCGTGACGATCGCGGCCAGGGGTACGCGCGGCAGCGGTTCGATTGCGGTAGACGTATCCGGCACGAAGCGGCTGTTCACCGGCGTGCCCCCAGCGGTCGTGGCCCGAGCGACAGCTTCTGCTTGACGACACGCCACAGGAAGAGCGGATTGCCGACGATGTAGCGCCGCCACAGGCGGCCGGGTTCGATCCACAGGCGGAACAGCCATTCCAGCCGCAGGCAGCGCAGCCATAACGGCGCGCGCGGCACCGAGCCGCTCATGAAATCGAGCAGCGCGCCGACGGCGACCGGCAGCGTGCAATGGCGACTGTCGATATGGCGCTCGATCCACAATTCCTGGCGCGGCACGCCCATCGCCACAAGCAGCACGTCCGGCCGCAGCCTGGCGATGCGCTCGAGGATCGCCGGCTCCTCAGCGGCAGAGAAGAAGCCGTCATGGATGACGACGAAATTGTGCTGCATGGCGAGCGTCGACAGCTTCGCGCATGCAGCTTCGGCATTGGCGCGCGTCGTGCCGAGCAGCGCCACCGTCAGCGGGTGCGACGCGGCCTGCAGGAAAGCCGGAATGAAATCGGTGCCGTTGAGATTGCTGGGAAAAGGGGCGCCGTAAAGCAGCTTGGCCGCCATGTCGACGCCGACGCCATCGGGAAGGATAAGGAAGTTTTCCAGCGCCTCGGCAAAGACCGGGTCGGTGCAGGTCAGGTTGGCGTTGTGGGCGTTGAGGAAGCTCACCTTGGTGAAGCGGCGCTCGTCGATCAGCCTGGTGAGCAAGGCGATGGCCTCGTCCCAGCGTATGGCCAGCACCGGAATGCCCAGGATGGTCTTGAGCGTATCGAAGCCGAAGGCGGCGCGCGCGGTGTGCATGTTCATGCGGCGACCTCCTGCCTGACGGCGCCGAGCTTCTCCAGGCCATGCCCGATCGCGGCGTCGAGCGC
>NZ_RZSA01001280.1:0-1547 GCF_003998075.1 Mesorhizobium sp. M2A.F.Ca.ET.037.01.1.1
CCATCGCAGCCGCTTCGCTCGACGAGCAGAAGGAGGTTTGGAAGAAGCACAAGCCGTCCAAGGCCGATCCGCAGGTCTCGTGGTGGAGCGTGGCGCAGGGCCTGACGAAGACCCGGATGTACGCGCGCCATGCGAGCTTCGGCGACGACATGGCGCAGGCCTACGGCATCGCCTGGGTCGAGGACCTGTTCGCGCCGGCCGACGAGGACAGCCGCTACACCACCGACGTCGAGGCGTTCCTCGGCGCCCAGCAGGAGTGGATGGCAAACAATCTTCCGAGGAAGGGCGTCATCGTCGAGGCCGGCCAGTGGGGCGAGCCGAAGCTGCCGCCTAAGGCCGAACGCGTCTACGGCAAGCCTGCCAAGTCTGATTGCACGGCGATGTATCTCGACCGCGACGGCAAGGTGCAGTCGGTCGCGTACCGCATGCCGGAGGCGAAAAAGCGCAAGAAGGGCGAACAGCCTGTTGCCGAGGGTGACGACGCTCCGATCGTCGTGAACACCCGTCCCGATGTGACCCGCAAGGGCATCGAGATGATCGGCGACCTACGCACCGACGCGCTCCATGAGGCGCTTGCCCGCGCGCCGATCGAGGAGACACGCTGATGGCGCTGCTTGTTCTGGCCTTCGCCGGTCAGAATGTGACGGTCGCCTCCGGCGCACGCGACATCTCCTATTATGGGGCCGCAAGCCTCGGAGAGCACGCGTCGCGGCTGTTCAATGCGGAGGGCGCGCTCGAGTTCGACCTGGACACCCTGCGCGTCTCGGTGCGGTCGCTGCTGATCGACGTGCTCTCCTGCCGGGAGAACAAGTCGAACAGCGGCATTGTCGCCCGCGTGGCCGGCAATGCGATCGGCGCGGACAACTTCCTGTCCAATATGGGAACGGAGGAGTTCCTGTCCTGCCTGTCGCGGCCCGCGCTCGAAGGCTCCTGCAAGGACACGCCGGTACTTCCGCGCGCTCGCGTGAAAGACACGCGGGCCGCACTCGTCGAGCACTTCAGGGAGGAGCGCTTAGTTCATCCGGCCGCACTGTTCGCGCCGGATAAGGCCAGGCTCTCGTCCTGGCTGACCGGCAACACCGCGGGCGGCGAAGACGATCCCGACGATCAGGGCGAGGGTCTGGAGGCCGGTGACGATGCCGGCGGCGCTGAACTCACCGACGAGGAGCCCTTCCGCGAGGCCGCCGAGTAGCGAGCCGGCAACTTCATTGCGATTGCCATTCCGCCGCCGGCTCATTCCGGCGGCGGTCCTGTTTTAACAATCAGCACATGGGGGACATGAATGTCCGCGCATCTTATCTTTCACGCACCGATCGGTTCGCTCATCGCCTGGACCGACGACACACCTCGGCCGCCGGAACGGCACCGCAAGAAGCTGTCTCAATGGCAGACCAGCAACAGCAGGGGACGCCTCATCCGCAAGCAGGGCGAACGGGCGGTCGGCAGCATCAGCTTGCCGGCGAGCTTCACGCTGCATGAGGCCGATTACGGTTCCGGCGGTGTCATCGCCATCCGCGTTCATCGCACATTCTCAGCTGATTCCCGGC
>NZ_RZSA01001281.1:0-1545 GCF_003998075.1 Mesorhizobium sp. M2A.F.Ca.ET.037.01.1.1
AGCGAAGTGAGCTTGAAGAAACCCGGAATGATCGAGCCGAACACGCCGAGCGTCGCCACCAGCGCCAGGAAAGGTATGGCGTTGTCGGTCCAGCGCTTGGTCAGGATCTCCCCGACCAGATGGTCGGGCACGAGATTGTAGCGCCAGGCCTGGAGGCGTTCACGAAAAGTCATCGGCGGCTGCTGTCATCAACGGGAAAAGAGGTGGCCGGAACGATCCGACCACCTCGTGGATGCGTTCGGGCGGCGCGCCTTATTTCGCCGCGGCTTCGGCCTGCAGCGCCTTCAGGTCCCAACAGCTGTCGGGCTTGAGATCCGCCTTGGTCGTCGCCTTCTCTAGCGTGTAGATATAGGTGTGCGAGGTGCCGGCCGGCTGGCCGCTCTGCAGCAGGAACTTGATGATGGCGTTCATGTCGCCCGACTGGCGGGCAAGATCGGTCATCACCACGGCGCCATAGGTGCCGTCGTTCAGCTTGTCGCAATCGGCTGCCTTCTCGCCGCCGCCGGTGGTGACCAGGAACACCTTGCCGTCGAGCTTGGCGTCGCGGATCGCAGCCGAGGCGCCGGTGGCGTCGCCGTCCCAGAAGTCGATGATCGAGCAGATGTCGGGGTGCTGCTGCAGCATCGTCGTCGTCACGTTGCGCGAGGTGGTCGCGTCCCAATTGGAATCCGGCTTGGCGACGACCTGGAAGTCGGGATGCTTCTCCAGCACCTTCATGATGCCGGCATACTGGTAGAGGCTGGACGAGTTCGCCTGGTCGCCCTGCACAAGACCGATCTTCTTGGACGAATTCTCGCCGCAGCCCTTGATGGCCGCTTCCGCTTCGAGCTGGCCGAGCTTGTCCCAGTCGCTGCCGACGAAGGCATCGGCCGGGAAGTTGGCCGGATTGTCGACCAGGATCACATAGGTGCCGGCGGCCTGCGCCTTCTTCATCAGCTTCGAATAGGAGTTGAGGTCCGGCGCGTGGATGATCAGAACATCCGGCCTTGTGTCGGAAGCGATGGCGTCGGTGATCGCCTGCGCGCCGGCATCGACCACCCAGTTCGGATCGCGGGTCTCGAAGGTGCCACCCCAGGCCTCGACTTCCTTCTTCAGGTAATGCGCCCAGCCTTGCGCCAGGTCGAAACCCATCGCCAGCGGCACCAGCATGACGCGCTTGCCGTTGAGCGCCTTGGCATAGGCGGCGGGACCTGGATCGTCGGCGGCGAAGCTCGGCGCCGCGAAGGCGGTAACGGCGAGCGCCGTGGCGGCGGCCATCAATGTTCTAAGTAGTCTCATGTCACACCTCTGGTTCGGTTTTCATTGCCGGGCGATCGTCACGATCGCTCCGGGTACCCCAGAGCAGGATGGGCTGGCCCATCTGCTCTAAATATCGCCCTGTTGCGCGGTCTGCTCGTCGCGCGGGTTGATGATGCCGTCGACGATGATGGCTCCGAGCAGGATCGCCGCCTTGATCAGGTTCTGGTAGAGCAGCGGAATGTCGATGATGGTCATGGCGTTGAGCAGGATGCCGATCAGCGCCGCCCCCACCAGCACGTTGCGCAC
>NZ_RZSA01001282.1:0-1540 GCF_003998075.1 Mesorhizobium sp. M2A.F.Ca.ET.037.01.1.1
CGACATCACCGTCGACACGGTTACGTCCTGGATCACTGAGGCGAAGAAGCGCGGCATCGAGATCGTGCCGATCTCGGCGGTGGCCATAGATCCGCAAAAGGGCTAACGCTACCCGCCTCGCCGCACTCAATCCTCGAGACCGCTGGAACGCTGACCCATGGCCAAGACGATCGATCCCGAAACGCTGCCTTATCGTCCCTGCGTCGGGCTGATGATCCTCAACAAGGCCGGCCTGGTCTGGGTCGGGCACCGCATCGCCGAGCCGGACAGCGAGTTTGCCGGCACCACGCAGCTCTGGCAGATGCCGCAAGGTGGCATCGACAAGGGCGAGGAGCCGATCGAGGCCGCGGGCCGCGAACTCTATGAGGAAACCGGCATGCGCAGCGTGTCGCTGCTTGCCGAGGCGCCGCACTGGATCAATTACGACCTGCCGCCGCATCTGGTCGGCGTCGCCTTCAAGGGCCGCTATCGTGGCCAGACGCAGAAATGGTTCGCCTACCGCTTCGAGGGCGATGAGAGCGAGATCGCAATCAATCCGCCGCCCGGCGGCCACACGGCCGAATTCGACGAATGGGCCTGGCGGCCGATGCGCGAGCTGCCCGAGCTGATCGTACCGTTCAAGCGCAAGGTCTATGAGCAGGTTGTGGAGGCATTCCAGCATCTTGTTCGCTAGACGTGGCAGGCTAAGTTCGGCAAGCGAAGAGGTTGGCACCGTAGTCGAGATCATGCTTTGTTGATGCTGATGTGCTGCATGCAAAGAGGCAAACATGAACGACGCGCGGCAAGCGCACTTTAGCGAAGCGTCGGCGCTGCCCCTCATCGCCCTGCCGGGCACTTCTCCCCGTATAGTGACGGGGAGAAGGGGCTGGCCGCAGCCTCGGCGCGCTTCTTGCGACGTTGGTGATTGGCGAAATCGGCAGCGACAGCGCCCCTCTCCCGTCACTATACGGGGAGAGGATGCCGGCAGGCAGGTGAGGGGCAGCGCCAGCGTCCAAAGTCGTGCGTCGCCGCAACAATTGCAAACCGCCTGCGACGATTGCCTTGATGAGTGATGCCGAAGTGACTTCGCTGCAAACAGTCGCTGCCAATGGTTCGACGGTCAGCGAGGCGGCCGCCGGCGCGATCCTGACGATCGACCTCGGCGCCATCCGGGAAAACTATCGCCGGTTGAAGGCGCGGCTGGGCGGCGTTCGCTGCGCCGGCGTGCTCAAGGCAGACGGCTATGGACTTGGCGCCGCCCAAGTGGCCGAGGCGCTGGCGAAAGAGGGCTGCGACATCTTCTTCGTCGCGCTGCCCGACGAGGGCATCGCGCTGCGCAACGCGATCGGGCCCGGACCTGACATCTTCGTGCTGAACGGACTGCCTCCGGGTTCGGAACCGGAAGCGCAAGCGGCCGGACTTTGCCCGGTCGTCAACAGCGCCATCCAGCTGAAGGCCTGGCGCCAGGCCGCGCGGAGCGCGGGCCGGAGCCTGCCTGCCGCCATCCAGGTCGATAGCGGCATGGCCCGGCTCGGCATGGCGCCGACGGACGTCGAGGCGG
>NZ_RZSA01001283.1:0-1533 GCF_003998075.1 Mesorhizobium sp. M2A.F.Ca.ET.037.01.1.1
GCGCCGAACAACGTGCTCTTGAACGGCAGCACCAGGTTGCCGTCGCCGGTCGAGCCTTCGGCGAACAGCACCATGGCGTCGCCTTTCGCCATCCTCTTGGCGATCTCGCTGGCCTGGTCGCCGGAGGTGCGCTTGCGCTCGCGCTCGATGAAGACGGTGCGCTGCAGCTTGGACAGCATGCCGATCAGCGGCCAGCCCTCCATGTCGGCCCTGGCGATGAACTTCACATCGACGAAGGAGCCGAGCACCATGATGTCGGTCCAGGAAATGTGGTTGGCCGCCACCAGCAGAGGGCGGTCTTTGGCCAAGCTGCCCGTCACATGCACCCGCATGCCCAGCGCCCGCAGGATCATGCTGTGCCAGATCTTCAGGATGACAGTTTCGGGCCACAGCCCCGTCTTCATCGACAGGATCTGCAGCGGCACCAGCACCAGGGAACAGACGACCACATAGAAGAGCGCCAGGAAAATCCGCAATTTCTCGATCATTCGCTCCGGCCCTATCGCGCGGATTGGCTAGCGAAGATCGCGGCGCATGACAAGCGCGCCGGTCGGGCCGTGCTCGGTCGAACGGTAATAGTTCGGGCGATGGCCGACCTGGATGAAGCCGAGCCTGCGGTAGAGCCCGATCGCGGGCGCATTGGTCTCGTCGACCTCGAGGAAGAGCGCTTCGGCGCGCTGCGCATGAAGCTCGCGCAGCACCGCGTCCATCAATTGCCAGCCAAGGCCCTGGCGGCGATGGCTGCGGGCGACGGCCACGGTCAGGATCTCGCCCTCGCCGGCTGCGAGCCGGGCGAGCACGAAGCCGACCGGCGGCTTGGAGCCCTGACCTGTTTCCCGCGCCGCATAGCCGAAGACCGTGTCCTGTTCGAGGAGCGCCGCAAACTCGCCATCGGTCCAGGGCCGCACGAAATCCTCGCGGTGCAGCACCGAAACAGCGGCGCTGTCGGCGACCGTCAGCGGTTCCAGCGCATAATCCCTGCGGCGCGGCTGAAAGAACGGAATGCGCATCAGGGTTCGCTTCCCTTGTCCTGCCTTGGCAGAATGAAACCCGCCTGCTGCTTGGCGTCGGCGCCACGCAGATAGAGCGGCTTCGGCTTCTCGCCGGGTCCCTTGGCGGCGGCCAGCCTGGCATAGGTGGCAATATCGGCGGTGGCGGCGACCGGACCGGTGTCGAAGGCACGACCTGCCGCGTGGGCAATCCGCGGCGCGGCGGTTCCGACAAGCACCGCTTCGGCGCTGATGGCCATGGCCACCGCCTCGGCAAGCGTAGCTACGGATGGTCCGTAAGTCTTGGCTAACGCTCTATCATAGAGCGCCGCATGGATTTCCTCGCGCCCGGCGTCGAGCGCTGCAAGCACCGCGCGCCCGGGAAAAGCCTTCGCGCCCTCGGCTGCCAGGGCTTCCAGAGTCGTCACGCCGATCGCCGGGATTTTCAGCGCCAACGCCAGGCCGCGCGCGGTCGATACGCCGACGCGCAGGCCGGTGAAGGAGCCGGGGCCGATCGAGACGGCAACGGCGTCCAGGTCAGGGT
>NZ_RZSA01001284.1:0-1531 GCF_003998075.1 Mesorhizobium sp. M2A.F.Ca.ET.037.01.1.1
ATAAGGGCCGAAGGTCATCAGGTGCCTCGGCCTGATTTCCGGATTGGACACATCCGGTGGCGCGACGAAGAAGGCGCCGGCGATGGGCTTCCTGAATTGCGGGATGGCCTGCACCGCCGTCGTGACGCCAAGCGAATGGGCAACGAGCACCACCGGCCGCTCAGCTTCGTTGACGGCGTTCGCCACGCTCGCCGTCCAATCCTCGCGCACGGGCTTGGTCCACTCCGCCTGCTCGACCCGACGCGCCGTCGACAGTTTCGACTGCCAGCGGGTCTGCCAGTGCTCGGGGCCGGAATTGGTGTAGCCCGGCACGATCAGGATATCTGCGTCTTTCACTTTCATGACGCCGATGTAGCGAGCGGCTGTGGCGGCTGCAACCCTGTCGCTAACATCGGGATGGCCGTAATTGTGAACAACTTGTTCGATTCTTGCTCTCTTGTGTGAACGATCGCAATCGACGATTTGGAGGGGGAACAAGAGCTGGCGGCCTGGAACCCCCATTTGGGGAATAGGCGCCGCCCAAACGGAGAGTTTGATGAGCGAACTGCCTTTTGCCGCGACCACCCCGGTCAGCGTGTCGCGTGTCGGGTTGAAGGCGCGCGATGCCGAGAGCCTTGCCGCCTATTATCGCGCGGTCGTCGGCCTGCAGGAATTGCGCCGCGCCGATGGCGCGATCACGCTTGGCGCCGCCAACCGGCCATTGCTGGTGCTTGAACAGGATGCTTCGGCGAAGCCCGACGATCCGCGCAGCGCCGGCCTTTTCCACACCGCTTTCCTGTTGCCGTCGCGAGCGGACCTTGGCCGCTGGATCAGCCACGCCGCCGCCAACCGTATCGGCATCGAGGGCGCTTCCGACCATCTGGTCAGCGAGGCGCTCTATCTGACCGATCCGGAAGGCAACGGCATCGAGATCTATGCCGACCGCCGTCCGCAGGACTGGAAATGGAACGGCGACAAGGTCGCCATGGCGACCGAGCGGCTGAACCTGCCAGCGGTGGTGGGCAGCGTGCCGGCGGGCGATGCCGGCTGGCAGGGCGCGCCGGAAAACGCCATTGTCGGCCATGTGCATCTGCGCGTCGGCCGGCCGGAGGACGCGGAGGCCTGGTGGCACGACCAGTTCGGCTTCGACACCGTCGCCAAATATGGCAGCCAGGCGGTGTTCCTGTCGTCCGGCCATTACCACCATCATATCGGCGCCAATGCCTGGCAAAGCGCCGGCGCCGGCCGTCGCGATCCGTCACGCTCAGGCCTCGCCTGGGTAGAGATGCGCTCGGATAATGTGAAGGATGAGACTTCGCGGGAAGACCCGTGGGGCACGGTGATCAGGACGGTGCCGGGCAAGGCTTGAGCCGGCGTCGGTGACAGCGTCTTTCTCCCCGTCACTATACGGGGAGAAATGCCCGGTGTCCGAACCGGATAGATAGGTAACAGAATGGACCGATTAGATGGGTGACAGTTTTCTTGCCAGCCGGGAGGACCGGCGATGGTTTGGCGAGAGACTGGCATCATGGATGAGCGGCTTCGTTTTGTT
>NZ_RZSA01001285.1:0-1530 GCF_003998075.1 Mesorhizobium sp. M2A.F.Ca.ET.037.01.1.1
GCTTGGTGGCGGCCGCGTCCTCGGCGATCTCGGCGGCCAAGGCCTGGATGCCGCCATTGGCGTCCAGCATCGGCTTGTTCCACAGCATGCTCTTGCCCTGGGCGAAGCCGAGGCCGAGCGCCTCGCCGGCATATTGCCAGCGCGCCTGCAGCGTGTTGAGGAAGGCGCATTCGACTTCGGCCCAAAAGCCGTCCGGCCGCGAACCGATCGGCGTCGAGCAGACGAGGCCGGTATCCGGCCGCCATGCCGCCATCAGGTGCTGGACATAGTCCCTCGGCATCAGCACGTTGGAATCGGCGAGGACGACCCAATCGTGCCGCGCCGCCTGCCAGCCCTTGACGCAGTTGTTGAGCTTGGGATTGGCGCTGATATGGTCGTCGCCGATCAACAACCGCGCCGGAACCTTCGGGTGGCGCGCTATCGCCGCATCGATGAGCCTCACCACCGGGTCCTCGGCATGCGCGACGCAGAAGATCAGCTCATAGCGCGGCCAGTCGAGCGAGAAGGCGCGCTGAAGGGTCTCCTGCGTGAACGGCTCGACGCCGCGCGAAGGAACGATGATCGAGACCGGCTGCGCGCCGACGGGCGGCGCAATGACATGTCTTCGTTTCAGCCGCGACGCGGCGAGCAGGATGCTGGCGAGGTTCGAGAAAAGAAGGGCTGACGAAGCCAGGCCGGCTGCGATAGTCAGTTCCATCGAGATCTGGTCACTCTATCTCTTTGTTTTCACGCAATTCCGGACGGAAAACCGCTCACACTTTTCCTGGAATTGCTCTTGGCCGCATGCGACCATTTCATCAGTCACAGAGCGCCCGAGTCGCCCGGCACGGTTTGTGCACACCAACATTGTCATGTGTCACTTAAATGACATTGTTTTTCGGCACGTGCGCTACAAGGCTGGCAGGATGGTCGGCGCGGCGCGTTTAACAGCGAAGCGCGACAAAATGTTCCGCGGCGGCAACCGGAGTGGCCCATGTATCGCGCAGTGACGCGCAACATCGAAGTGCTGGTCAGACCCTTCTATCTGGAGGATAGATCCGATCCGTCGGAGAACCGCTATGTCTGGGGCTATCAGGTGACGATCGACAACCGCTCCGACGATTTCGTGCAGCTTTTGTCGCGCTACTGGCACATAACCGATGGCCAGGGCCGTGTCGAGGAGGTGCGCGGCGCCGGGGTCGTCGGCGACCAGCCGGAGCTCAATCCCGGCGACAGCTATCAATACACGTCAGGCTGCCCGCTCTCGACACCGTCGGGCATCATGGTCGGCCACTACACGATGCGCAACGGCCGCGGCGAGACGTTCGACATCGCCATTCCGGCTTTCTCACTCGACATGCCAGGTACAAGGCGGACGGTGAATTAGCCACTTTCTCCCCGTTTTACGGGGAGAAATGCCCGGCATGTCCGAACCGGATAGATAGGTAACAGAATGGACCGATTAGATGGGTGACAGTTTTCTTGCCAGCCGGGAGGACCGGCGATGGTTTGGCGAGAGACTGGCATCATGGATGAGCGGCTTCGTTTTGT
>NZ_RZSA01001286.1:0-1522 GCF_003998075.1 Mesorhizobium sp. M2A.F.Ca.ET.037.01.1.1
AAGGAAAGGTCAAGCTTATCCAAACACCCGCTTGAAGATCGTGTCGACATGCTTGGTGTGGTAGCCGAGGTCGAATTTCTCGCGGATCTCGGCTTCGGAGAGGGCCGCCGTCACATCCTTGTCGGCGAGCAGTTCCTCGAGGAAATCGGCGCCTTGCTCCCAGACTTTCATGGCGTTGCGCTGCACCAGGCGATAGGCGTCCTCGCGTGACAGGCCGGCCTGCGTCAGCGCGAGCAGCACACGCTGCGAATGCACCAAGCCTCTGAACTTATTGAGGTTCTTCTCCATGTTCTCGGGATAGACGAGCAGCTTGTCGACGACGCCGGTCAGGCGCGCCAGCGCGAAATCCAGCGTCACCGTCGCGTCCGGCCCGATCATGCGCTCGACAGAGGAATGCGAAATGTCGCGCTCATGCCACAGCGCCACGTCTTCCATGGCGGGCACGGCCATCGACCGCACCATGCGGGCGAGGCCGGTGAGATTTTCGGTCAGCACCGGGTTACGCTTGTGCGGCATGGCAGACGAACCCTTCTGGCCCGGCGAGAAATACTCTTCCGCTTCCAGCACTTCGGTGCGCTGCAGATGGCGGATCTCGACGGCCAGACGTTCGACCGACGAGGCGATCACGCCCAGCGTGGCAAAGAACATGGCATGCCGGTCGCGCGGGATGACTTGCGTCGACACCGGCTCCGGCTTCAGCCCGAGCTTTGCCGCCACATGCTCTTCGACATATGGCTCGATGTTGGCGAAGGTGCCGACCGCGCCGGAGATGGCACATGTCGCGATATCCTCCCGCGCATGCACCAGACGCTCGCGGCAGCGCGAGAACTCGGCATAGGCTTGCGCCAGCTTGATGCCGAAGGTGGTCGGCTCGGCGTGGATGCCGTGGCTGCGGCCGATGGTGACAGTGTCCTTGTGCTCGAAGGCGCGGCGCTTCAGCGCGGCGAGCAGGGCGTCGATGTCGGCGAGCAGGATGTCGCTGGCCCGCGTCAATTGCACCGCAAGGCAGGTGTCCAACACGTCCGACGAGGTCATGCCCTGGTGGATGAAGCGGGCATCCGGTCCGACGAATTCGGCGAGATGGGTGAGGAAAGCGATGACGTCATGCTTGGTGACGCGCTCGATCTCGTCGATCTTGGCGACGTCGAATTTGGCCGCGCCGCCTTTTTCCCAGATGGTCCTTGCCGCTTCCTTCGGGATGACGCCCAGCTCCGCCAGCGCATCGCAGGCATGCGCCTCGATCTCGAACCAGATGCGGAAGCGGGTTTCGGGCGACCAGATGGCGACCATTTCCGGCCGGGAATAGCGAGGGATCATCTGTTTTCAGTCCTGCCTGGGAGAAGCGTCGGCCGCGTCCTAACAGAGGCGGGCCCAATGCTCAACGCTGCTGCCGCGCAAACCAGATGCTAACCCCGACAAGTGCCGCAAAGCCCAGCGGAAAATAGAGTCGAACGCCAAGCGCGAGGAACTGGTGGAGCGCTGTCGGCAGCGTGAAGGTGAATTCATGCCTATCACGCCATGG
>NZ_RZSA01001287.1:0-1519 GCF_003998075.1 Mesorhizobium sp. M2A.F.Ca.ET.037.01.1.1
ACGAAAGCCCCCCTCCAGCCGCCTCGCGGCCACCTCTCCCCCGCTTTGCGGGGGCGACGAAAACCAGCGCTGCCGCAATCTTCAGACGGCGTAGCGCGCCGCCGGCTTGCCGGAGAACAGGCTGCCGAAGAACTGGTCCCTGGCGCCGAGATAGGTCGTCAGCCCGGCCGCGTCGGCAAGGCCGGGCGCGGTGACGGTCTCGCCCTGGGCGAAGCCGGCAAGCGCCGCGTCGACCAGATCCTCGGCGCTCATGATCCAGTCCGGATTGATCCTGTCGAGGCTGATTCCGGAGACGTCCCACAACTCGGTGCGGATCGGCCCGGGCACCACCGACTGGACCTTCACATTGGTGCCGGCGACTTCCTTCTGCAGCGCTTCCGTGAAGTTGGCGACATAGGCCTTGGTGCCGCTGTAGATGCCGCCGACGGCGATGCCATAGGCGACGACCGACGCGATGTTGATGATCCCGCCGCGATTGCGCGCAAGCAAGCCCGGCAACACCGCGTGGGTCAGCCTGGTCAGCGCAATGACATTGACCTTGATCATGCGCTCCGCCGTGTCTGCGTCGGCGTCTGCGACCGTCTCCAGGCCGGCCACGCCGGCATTGTTGATCAACAGCGTCACGCTGTCATCCGTCGCGACCGCCTGCTCGACGCGGCGCAGATCGGCATCGACGGAGAGGTCGGCGACGATCGTATCGACCTTGCGGCCATAGGCATAGGAGAGCCTGTCCGCCACCTCCTGCAGCCGGTCGGCGCGGCGCGCCACCAGCACCAGATCGTAGCCCTGCCCTGCCAGCCGGTCCGCATAGACCGCGCCGATGCCTGAGGATGCGCCGGTGATGACCGCCGTGCCCTTGTTGTCCTTCGTGCTCATTGTCCTGTTCCTTTTGTCCGCTTCGCTGGTTCGGCGCCGATGGTCAGTTCATCCGCCGAGCCTCTGATTTCGATTAGTGGCATATGCCACTTTTGCCGAAGTAGGTATATGCCACTATCTTGTCAACGGCAGCGGCAAAAACTATTTCTGCGGCAGGCTGGCGCGTCTTTGCGCCGGCAAGGAGTGATCATGACCGAAGCTCGCAAGCCTGGATTCAGCGACTGCAACAACGCCACGCTGCGCCGCGCCGCGCGTAGCCTAGGCCGCTTCTATGATGACGCGCTGGCGCCGTCAGGCCTGAAGGGCACGCAGTTCGGCCTGCTCTTTCAGATCCACATCAGCGACGAGCCGGCGATGGGCGCCATCGCCGAGGCGCTGATCATGGACCTGTCGGCGCTCGGCCACACGCTGAAACCGCTGATCCGCGACGGTTATGTCGAGACCTTTCCCGACAAGGACGACCGCCGCGTCAAGCGCGTGCGGCTGACGCCACGGGGCCAAGCCAAGCTCGACGAGGCGCTCAAGCTCTGGTGCATCGCCCAGCGGCAATTCGAGGACAAGGTCGGCACGGAGCAGGCGGCGAAGCTGCGTGCGGCGCTGGATGCTGTGGCCGATCTCGATCTGGAAATGCCGGCGGCCGCTC
>NZ_RZSA01001288.1:0-1516 GCF_003998075.1 Mesorhizobium sp. M2A.F.Ca.ET.037.01.1.1
GAGTAGCCTCGGATTGGGCGGGAGGACCGCCTGTCCGCGCGTGTCCGCAAAGCTAGGAAAGGATCCGGGAGCAAAGCCACTTCACCCGTGAGGGCGCGGTGCTTGTGGTGTCGAGCGAACGTTCCGCCGATTGGCCTGAAATCTGTGGTCCAGGCCTCGATCTCCCGAGTGATATTCCGTTGCGAGTGGTCGGCTCCTTGCATTTCGTCGTCGAGAAATCGCGGCACGCGTGATGGAGTTGACAGTGGTCCGGTTAGTATCGCCCGCCAAGCGGCGTCGCGTCGACGCGAGTTCCCGCTTCGACATGCCCCAGGCTCATTCGAACCAAGCTGCCCGCGTCGGTCGCTCCGCCACCGCTAGCCACTTGCCCTCAGGGCATCCCGGCACGGGAGCGCTTTCATGAACTTGGACGACCTTTTGTTCCCGCCACCGTGGTCAGCAGGGACTCGCCGCGGGTGCTCGGCTACTGACTGAAACCCAAAGCTACGAAACGAAAGAACGGCGGCGCGAGCCGCAACGGATCGAGGAGGACGTGATGAGCTATACAGCAGGCTTTGCCGTCATGGATGTCGCTGTTCGGGGTGTCTTGCCCATCGGCGACGATACCGGGAACGTGACATATTTCGTGCTCGACACGACCAAGAGCGCCATCGTCGGTCAGGTCAACCTCCCCAAGACGGTCAAGCGAAGCCTCGCTGTCTCCCTTAACGTCAAGGTTCCGAGCACCGCCGGCTCGTTGGCGATCGGCACGTTTGACGACGGCGGCAATTTCCAGGTCGCCAGCTTCCTGCGCGTGGAAACACCTGTCGTTCCGCGGCCCGGCGGTGCCGTCGGGCCGTCAGCGAGGTGATCGCGTCCAATCTCATTGTTCCCTCTCGCCTGCCAAACCGGTGGGCGGTTTCCCCTTGAATTGAATTCAAAGCCAACAGGAGCCAGTTATGGCCCGTGCCTCTGAAATTCTTTTTGTGGATCCTTCAATCTCCGACCTGCAGACCGTTCTCGGCAATTTGAGGCCTGAAGTCCGGGCTGTCGTGCTCAACAGCGGCCGACCGCCGGCGCAGCAGATCGCCGCCGCCCTCGATGGCCACAAAGGGCTCGACGCAGTCCACATCATCGCTCACGGCGCGCCGGGACGGGTCCAATTCGCCGCAGGGGAGTGGTCCGCCGCCACGTTGAAGGAAAGCGACCAGGATTTCGCCGCCATCGGCAAAGCGCTCGCCGCGGATGGCCAACTGCGGCTATGGAGTTGCTCGGCGGCATTGGGGAATGTCGGCGAAAGGTTCCTCGAGGCATTGGAAGAAGCCGTAGGCGCCGAGGTTTGTGCATCCAGGTCGCTGGTTGGCGCGGCGAATCTGGGTGGGTCTTGGGGACTCCCGCACTATGCGACCTCGCCCTTGCCGCCGATCACTTCAGCTGGCGTAGCAAATTACTCAGGGGTACTTGAATCGGGCGACCTTACACTCGCCGGTTTTACAGATGCTGGCAGCAGTAAAAGTATTAATACATACTATCTTAT
>NZ_RZSA01001289.1:0-1515 GCF_003998075.1 Mesorhizobium sp. M2A.F.Ca.ET.037.01.1.1
CGCAGAAATCGGCAAGGTTCTTGAACGGCTTCTCGCCGCGCACGGCGACGCGGCGGTTGAGCATATCGTCGCCGTGCGCGGCGAGAAGCCGTTCAAGAACCTTGCCGATTTCTGCGAGCGGGTCGATCCGAAGATCGTCGGCAAGCGCGTTTTCGAAAGCCTGATCATGGCCGGCGCGCTGGATTGCTTCGGCCACGACCGCGCCCAGATGATGGCCGGCGTCGAGCGCATGATGGGCTTGGCCTCGCTGGCGCAGCAGAACGCCATCTCCGGCCAGGCCGACATTTTCGGCGCATCGCTCGGCAGCCAGTCGCAGGCGCTCAACCTGCCGGCGACCGATCCGTGGCTTGCCGCGGACCGGCTGCACCGCGAGTTCCAGGTGGTGGGCTTCTATCTCTCCGCGCATCCGCTGGACGAGTACAAGGCAGCGCTCCAGAAGATGCGCGTGCAGAACTGGGGAGAATTCTCGGCCGCGGTCAAACGGGGCGCGGCCGCCGGGCGGCTCGCCGGCACCGTCACCACCAAGCAGGAGCGCAAGACCCGCACCGGCAACAAGATGGGCGTCGTGCAGTTCTCCGACACGACCGGCCAGTATGAGGCGGTGCTGTTTTCCGAAGGGCTGGCGCAGTATCGCGACATGCTGGAGCCGGGCCGCTCGGTGGTGATCACCGTTTCGGCGGAGGACCGGCCGGAGGGCATCAATCTGCGCATCCAGACCGTGCAGTCGCTGGAGGACGAAGCCAGCCGCATCCAGAAGGCGCTGCGCATCTTCGTGCGTGACGCAGCACCCCTCGGCACGCTCGCCAACCAGCTTTCGGTCAAGGGCGAAGGGCAGGTGAGCTTCGTGCTGATCAAGGATGCAGGACAGGGCGAGGTCGAGATCGAACTGCCCAACCGCTACCGCATCTCGCCGCAAGTGGCGTCGGCAATGCGCGCGGTGCCGGGCGTGGTCGAGGTGGAGTTGGTTTAGCCGACAGTCGTCGCATGTAGCGCGGGATCAAATTCCCGCCAATACGCTGCATTTACCTCAACTACGACAGCGGCGCGACTGGTATATTATTGTTAGCTAACTTGTTTTAGTGTTGCGAACAGGCGGCGGGGCGCATGTTTGTGTCGCCGGGAAGATTGACGATTGGGCCGGGGCGGGGATCATGGTCGACAGGTTGGATTTCCAGACGATCCAGACGGATCGCGACGGGCAGCGCGCGGATGAGGCGGAGCCACCTCTGGTGTCGGCTATTATCCCCTGCCTGAACGAAGAGCGTACGCTTGGCATCTGCATCCGCAAGGCCTTCGACGTTTTTGCGAAGCGGGGCATCAAGGGCGAGGTCGTCGTAGGGGACAACGGGTCGAGTGACCGGTCGGTTGAGATCGCCGAGGCCCTCGGCGCGCGTGTCGTGCACCAACGGGTCAAGGGATATGGTGCGGCGATCAGCGCGGCGGCTGAATCCGCTCAAGGTGCGTATCTCATCATGGCCGATGCCGACGACTCTTACGACTGGAGCAGCCTCGGCG
>NZ_RZSA01000128.1:0-9983 GCF_003998075.1 Mesorhizobium sp. M2A.F.Ca.ET.037.01.1.1
GCTTCGCGCTGCTTGGTGAAGAAGCTGGGCGAGGCCTTCAGGCGCTTCTTGATCTGCGCGAACAGGATCCCTTCCTCCTCGCTGCCGGGATTGGACAACACGTCCTCGCCGGCCTCTGCACGCGCGCCGAGCAGAATATACATGGTGGCGTCGCCGCCGTCATCGAGGATCATGTTGGATGTGCCGCCATCGGTCCACTGAAAGATGCGGTCGGTGTAATCCCAATAGTCCTGGAGCGACTCGCCCTTGATGGCGAAGACCGGAATGCCGGCCTCGGCGATCGCCGCAGCCGCATGGTCCTGCGTCGAGAAGATGTTGCACGATGCCCAGCGGATGTCGGCGCCCAGCGCCTTCAGCGTCTCGATCAGCACCGCCGTCTGGATCGTCATGTGCAGCGAGCCGGTGATGCGCGCGCCCTTCAGCGGCTTCTTGGCGCCGAACTCCTCGCGGCAGGCCATCAGGCCCGGCATTTCGGTTTCGGCGATCTCGATCTCCTTGCGGCCCCAGCCGGCAAGCGAGATGTCGGCGACCACATAGTCCTTGCTACCCGTCATGGCAGTGCTCCGGTGTGATTTTCTCAATGCGCGCCGGCGCCGGGAGGCGCATGGAAGGGCGCGGTTGCCGGCCTGACTAGCAGATCGGCCGCGATACGACAATGGGACATAAAGAAATCTTTATGCGCGCATGTCTTCGAGGCGCGAAATGTGAGGCCGGGAACTAGATTTCCTCGCCGAAACGCGAGGCGACCAGCTGCTCCAGCGCGTCCATGGCCGGCACGGCTTCCGGGCCGCTGGCGATCACGCGGATCGAATAGCCCGGGCTCGCCGCCAGCATCATCAAGCCCATGATCGAGGTGCCGCCGACCTTCACGCCGTCCTTCTCGACATGGATGGTGGCATTGAAGCCGCTGGCAACCTGGACGAATTTCGCCGAAGCGCGCGCATGCAGGCCGCGCTGGTTGATGATCGGGAACTCCCGCACAACCTCGTCCGTCTGCTGCGCCGGTGCGTTCATTTGCTGCTCAGGAGCTGGCTGGCGACGTTGATGTATTTGCGGCCCGCCGCCTGCGCTTCATCGAGCGCGGCGGCCATGTTGTCGCCCTTGCGGATCGAGGAGAGCTTGATCAGCATCGGCAGGTTCATGCCGGCGATGACCTCGGTGCGACCGGATTCCATGACCGAGATGGCGAGGTTGGAGGGCGTGCCGCCGAACATGTCGGTTAGCACGATGACGCCGGCGCCGGTGTCGACGCGCGCCACAGCGTCGACGATGTCGGCCCGGCGCTGCTCCATGTCGTCGTCGGCGCCGATCGCCACGGTTTCGAAATTGTCTTGCGGCCCGACGACATGTTCTACGGCATGCCGGAACTCGGTGGCGAGTTGACCGTGCGTCACGAGCACGAGTCCGATCATTCTCTGGTGGCTCCCGTCATCGCCGCTTCACAGGCGTATATTATGTTCGCCAGCCATTCCAGGCGGCGGGAGCGCTATCTTGTCGACGCACGGCCGGTTGACAAGCCCAAAATTGCGGCGGCTTGGGCCATTTTGACGCATCGCAGCAAAAAACCCCGGCCGGATCATGAAAAAGGCTGGATCGCCAGCCGCGCCATCAGCATGGGCAGCGCGGCGGTGACATTTTGCCGGGTGATGTCGATGCGGGGCAGCCGGCAACCCTCGATCGTCTCGGTGGCTTCGTCTTGCAGCCGCGCCATATCGGCCGGCTCGACAAGCCGAACGACAAGGTCAATCACGGCGGCCGGCTCGAAGGCCAACGGCCGCGGCCCGATGCCGTGCACCTCGCAGAGTCCCGCGATGCTTGCCGGCGCGCGGCACACCAGCCGCCCGCCATGCGCGGCGGCGAACAGCTGGTCGTCGCCCAGCAGCCGGGAAAACATGCCGCGGGTTCGGCAATGATCGAGGAGCGCCAGCGCCAGCGTCGTCTTGCCGGCGCCGGACGGCCCCGTGATCAGCACGCCGCGCTCGCCGATCAGGAGGGCCGTCCCGTGGATATTCAGGGGCTTCGCGGCGGTGTCCGGCATGTTCGGCTAGCGTCAGCCTTCCGCCGGCAGCGTCACCACGAAACGCGCGCCCTTGATCTCGCCGGGCTTGGTGCCGGGGATGTTTTCGGCCGTCAGCGTGCCGCCATGCGCCTCGACGATCTGGCGGCTGATCGACAGCCCGAGACCAGAGTTCTGGCCGAACGCCTCGCCGGCCGGCCGGTCGGTGTAGAAGCGCTCGAAGATGCGGTCGATGTTCTCGGCCCGGATACCCGGGCCGTTGTCGTCGACGGTGATGATGTTGAACTTGCCAGCGCGCGCCAATGAGATCGCGATATGGCCGTGCTCGTCGGGCACGAAGGAGCGCGCGTTCTCGATCAGGTTGGTGATGACTTGGCCAATCCTCAGATCATGGCCGACAACGTAATAGCCCTTGGCGCCGGTCGGCAGCTTGGCCACCTTGAGTTCGATCTCGACAGCCTTCTTGTTGCGCGTGGTCTCGCGCGAGACCGCGACCAGATCGGTGATGAACTTCTTCAGGTCCACGGTTCCGGCGTCCTCGCGCGCCAGCTCCGCGTCGAGACGGGAGGCGTCGGAGATGTCGGTGATCAGCCGGTCGAGCCGCTTCACGTCGTGCTGGATGATCTCCATCAGACGCGCGCGAGACGTGTCGTTCTTCGCCAAGGGCAGCGTCTCGACCGCGCTGCGCAGCGATGTCAGCGGGTTCTTCAATTCATGCGAGACGTCGGCGGCGAAGCTTTCGATCGCCTCGATGCGCGCGTAAAGCGCATTGGTCATGTCGCGCACGGCGATGGACAAATTGCCGATCTCGTCCTGCCGGTCGGAAAAGTCCGGTATTTCCTCGCGGTTCTTGACGCCGCGCCGCACCCTGACGGCGGCGGCGGAAAGCCGCCGCAGCGGATTGGCGATGGTGGACGCCAGAAGCATCGAAAGGATCGCGGTGACCAGCGCCGCGACGCCGAACACGCGCAGGATCGCCTTGCGCTCGGCCGCGACGATCTTGTCGATATCGCCGCCTTCCGTGGACAGCATCAGCACACCCAGCACGGCGCGAAAACGCTGGATCGGCACCGCGACGGAGACGATCTGCTCGCCCTGCTCGCTCACCCGCACAATGGTCGAAGGGCTGCCGGTCAGCGCCTTGACCACCTCCGGGAAGGCCGCGCCATTGCCGCCGGGCTGCTCGTGGTAGACGGGCAGGTCCTTGTTGCGGAAGAAGTCGAAGATGAACTTCTCGACCCGCTCCACGAGGGCGGGCTGTTCGTCGTCGACGGGCGGCAGGTCGTAGCGCAGGATCTGGCCGCGCGAATAGAGATGCCGGGAGTCGAGCAGGAGGTTCGCGTCGCGGTCATAGATGCGGGCGCGGGTGCGCGTCGGCGAGATCAGCCGTCTCAGCACCGGCGCGACGCGCTCGGGGTTGATCGGGAAGTCCAGATTGTCGAGCTGGTCCGATCCGGGCCCCAGGCTCTCGCCGGCCTGCAGCTCGAGCAGCTTTTCCGGGTCGATGCTGATCGAATCGGTTTCCACCGTCGCCGAGGCGGCGATCGCGCCGGCGATGATTTCGCCCTGCGTCATCAGGCTCTCGACGCGAGCGTCGATCAGGCCGTCGCGAAAGGTGTTGAGGTAGAGGATGCCGGTCACCAGCACGGCAAGGCCGGCCAGGTTGAGGAACAGGATGCGCCTCGTCAGGCTGGAGAAGATGTGATGGCCGAGAAACCGGCGCATCGGCACCGTGATTCTCGACACGAAGGCGGGCACGATCCGCGGCGGACGCCTTGCCGCGCCCGCCCGTCTGCCTCGCTCTACTTCCACTGCCATCGAATAGCAGGCCCTGGTTAATTAGTGAGTAGTGAGTAGGCAGTAGGCAGTAGGGAATAGAGCAGTGGCTGGCGGGGACCGCAGCTGGCATAACCGGCCGCTCGCACTATTCAAAGCTGACTACCGACTATTCCCTACTGCCTACTCACTACTGCCTATTCATGCTTCGCGGAACCGGTACCCGACTCCGTAAAGGGTTTCGATCATCTCGAAGTCGTCGTCGACGGCCTTGAACTTCTTGCGCAGCCGCTTGATGTGGCTGTCGATGGTGCGGTCGTCGACATAGACCTGCTCATCATAGGCCGAATCCATCAGCGCATCACGGCTTTTCACCACACCGGGGCGCTGCGCCAGCGAATGCAGGATGAGGAACTCGGTCACCGTCAGCGTCACCGGCTCGCCTTTCCAGGTGCAGGTATGGCGTTCCTGGTCCATCACCAGCTGGCCGCGTTCGAGCGAGCGGGCCTGCTGGGCGGGCGCCTTGGCCGCCGCCTCGCGGGCGCTGGTCCGGCGCAGCACCGCCCGCACGCGCTCGACCAGGAGCCGCTGCGAGAAGGGTTTGCGGATGAAATCGTCGGCGCCCATCTTGAGGCCGAACAATTCGTCGATCTCGTCGTCCTTAGACGTCAGGAAGATCACCGGCAGGTCCGATTTCTGACGCATGCGGCGCAACAGCTCCATGCCGTCCATGCGCGGCATCTTGATGTCGAGGATGGCGAGGTTCGGCGGGCGCGCCGCCAGGCCTTCCAGCGCCGACGCGCCGTCGGTGTAGGTTTCGACCCGGTAGCCCTCGGATTCGAGCGCGATCGACACCGAGGTCAGGATGTTGCGGTCGTCGTCGACAAGCGCGATTGTTGCCATTTCAAGCGGCTCCCTCATGAGCTGTCCCTTCTGTCGTCGAGAAGGGGCTTTTGCAGGACAAATTGGGTACAAAATGTGGCACGGGCCCTGTCCGAAGTCACGGGCGGCCTGCCGCTACACACCATCGCACCCATAACGGGATTGGACGATTGGAGTCTGCCAATCCTTTGGGCAACGTCCGCGACTTTTTGCACATATAAACGATTTAAACAACTTTCAAATTTTTTAAATCGATTAATGATTTGATATCATTCGGCTTTTCTGGTTCTGAACCTGACAGCCCCCGGCACGGGCTCAGTGAAATCCCCGTCACATGCGGCCAAATCCAGAGAGGAAATTTGATGTCGGAAGCCGGCAAACGCAACCCCGACTGCGCTATTGACGCGATCGGCCTAAAGACCACGGGCATGGTGCGCTACAATCTCGGCGCGGCCGAACTCTACGAGGAAGCGATCCGGCGCAGCGAGGCGAGGCTGACCGCGCAAGGCGCGCTGGTCGCCGAGACCGGTCAGCACACCGGGCGTTCGCCGAAGGACAAATTCGTCGTGCGCGACGAGGCGACCGAGCCGCATGTCTGGTGGGACAACAACAAGGCGATCTCGCCCGCCCAGTTCGAGTCGCTGCTTTTCGACTTCCGCGCCCACGCGGCGGACAAGGATCTCTATGTTCAGGACCTGATCGGCGGCGCCGACGCCGACCTCAAGCTGCCGACCCGGGTCATCACCGAATTCGCCTGGCACTCGCTTTTCATCCGCAACCTTTTGATCCGCCCGCAAGCCGCGGAGCTCGAGCGCTTCCTCCCCGACATGACGATCATCGATTTGCCGTCCTTCCGCGCCGATCCGGCGCGTCACGGCACCCGCACCGAAACCGTGATCGCGGTCGACCTGATCCGCAAGATCGTGCTGATCGGCGGCACGTCCTATGCCGGCGAGATGAAGAAGTCGGTATTCACCATGCTGAACTACCTGCTGCCGCAAAAGAGCGTGATGCCCATGCACTGTTCCGCCAATGAAGGCCCGGCCGGCGACGCGGCGGTGTTCTTCGGCCTGTCCGGCACCGGCAAGACGACGCTGTCGGCGGATCCGTCGCGCACGCTGATCGGCGACGACGAGCATGGCTGGGGCCCGCACGGCGTCTTCAATTTCGAGGGCGGCTGCTACGCCAAGACGATCCGGCTGTCGGCCGAGGCCGAGCCTGAGATCTTCGCCACAACGCAGCGCTTCGGCACGGTGCTGGAGAATGTCGTGCTCGATGCCGGCCGCGTGCCGGATTTCAATGACGGCAGCCTCACCGAGAACACGCGCTGCGCCTATCCGCTGGACTTCATCCCCAACGCCTCGAAGACCGGCCGCGCAGGCCATCCGAAGAACATCATCATGCTGACCGCCGACGCTTTCGGCGTGATGCCGCCGATCGCCAAATTGACCCCGGCGCAGGCGATGTATCACTTCCTGTCCGGTTACACCGCCAAGGTCGCCGGCACGGAAAAGGGCGTCACCGAGCCGGAGGCGACCTTCTCGACCTGCTTCGGCGCCCCCTTCATGCCGCGCCATCCCTCGGAATACGGCAATCTGCTGCGCGAGCTGATCGCCGAGCACAAGGTCGATTGCTGGCTGGTCAACACCGGCTGGACCGGCGGCGCCTACGGCACCGGCCGCCGCATGCCGATCAAGGTGACGCGCGCTCTTCTGGGCGCCGCGCTCGATGGTTCGCTGAAGTCGGCCGAGTTCCGCACCGACGCCAATTTCGGCTTCGAGGTGCCGGTGGCGGTTCCGGGTGTCGACGGCGCCATTCTCGACCCGCGCTCGACCTGGGCGGACAAGGCCGGCTACGACCGCCAGGCGGCGAAGCTGGTCAACATGTTCGCGACCAATTTCGAGAAGTTCGAGCGTCACGTCGACGCCACCATCCTGGGCGCAGCGCCGCGCCTGCAGGAGGCGGCGGAATAATCGCTGCCTCGAGCGTCCTCACCTCCAGGGCCCGGCCAGCGCAATTCCAGGAAAAGTGCAAAACGGTTTTCCGTCCGGAATTGCGCCAACATTGAGAGCCAGGGAGGATTCGCCGTTTCCGTGAAACGGTGAAGCCCCCTGCGCCGGGCCTTTTCTTTTTGCAGCCGTCGCGTCATGAGTGCTCCATGGCGAGCGACGACGACATCATCATATCAGGCGAAGCGGTCATCCATGCGGGCGACCTGCATGAGGACTTCATCCGCTCGTCCGGCCCGGGCGGCCAGAACGTCAACAAGGTAGCCACCGCCGTACAGTTGCGCTTCGACGCGGCGAACGCTTCGGGCCTTAGCGAGCGGGTCCGCGTCCGCGCGATCAAGCTTGCCGGCCAGCGCGCCACCAAGGACGGCGTCATCGTCATCGAGGCCGGCCGGTTCCGCACCCAGGAGCAGAACCGCGCCGACGCGCGGGCGCGCCTGACCGCGCTGGTCGCCAAGGCGGCCGAGCCGCCACCGCCGCCGCGCAAGAAGACCAGGCCGTCCAAAGGCGCCGTGGAGCGCCGCCTCAAGAGCAAGGCAGGCCGGTCGACGGTGAAGAAGCTGCGCGGTCGCGTCGACAGCGACTGAGAACAGCATGCCGGAAACGAGCGGCCGTTTTCGGGTCGCGGAACTCTTCCTTCGGTGGCATGCTTTCGGGCCAATTGATCGGATCGATCCATGCTCGTTCTGCCCAAAGGCGTCCGCCACATGCCGGGCTACATCGCTCGCCCCGCCCAGGAAGCGCTGGTCAAGGAGATCCGGCGCGTGGTGCAGGCCGCACCCCTCTACGTGCCCGCCATGCCGCGCACCGGCAAGCAGATGAGCGTGCGCATGACCAATTGCGGCGCGCTTGGCTGGGTGACCGACAAGGAGCGCGGCTACCGCTACCAGCCGACGCATCCGGTGACCGGCGAGCCTTGGCCGCCGATCCCCGAGGCGCTGCTGCAATTGTGGCGCGAAGTCTCGGCTTACCCGCATCCGCCCGAGGCCTGTCTTGTCAACTTCTATGCGGCGGACGCCAGGATGGGTCTGCACCAGGATCGCGACGAGCAGGATTTTGACGCGCCCGTTGTGTCGGTCTCGCTGGGCGACGACTGCCTGTTCCGGGTCGGCCAGAACACGCGCGAAGGCGGCACCAAATCGTTCAGGCTGAAGAGCGGCGACGTCGTCGTGCTCGGCGGCGAGGGGCGCCTCGCCTTCCATGGCGTCGATCGCATCTATCCGGCGACATCGGCGCTGTTGAAGAATGGCGGCCGCATCAATCTGACGCTGCGGCGGGTGACGGTGCCTGGCTGACCATGTCCGGGGGCAACGCGATTTTAAGGACACCCACGCTACAAGCGCGGTTGCCAAATCGAGATCGCCATGGAACCGAACTGGATCAGGACCCGAAGCCTCTTGGACGTGGCAATGGTCACGGTCGTATCGATGATCGGTATCTGGATGGCCGAGGTCTACCTGAGCATGTTGTGGAACCTCGACGGCAGAGGGTTTTCCGAGCTATCGCACAGGCTGCCCTACTGGGATTTCACCAATCTCTGGGCCGGCTCCCGCCTGGCCATCGACGGCCATGTTGCCGTGCTTTTCGATGCGGACGCCTACCGCGCGGCGTTGCGCGGCATGTTCTCGCCCGACCTTCCAAATCAGGAATGGAGCTATCCGCCGAACATCCTCTTGCTCGGCGTCCCGCTCGCGACCCTGCCGATCCTGCCCGCCTATCTGGTCTGGACGTTCGGGACCGTTCTGTGTCTGTGGCTGGCAATCCGGCCGCTGAAACTCGGAGCGCTGGTGGAACTGGCGGTCGTCCTCAGTCCCGCCGTTATCTGGAACTCGATATTCGGTCAGAACGGCGGCTGTTCCTGACCGAAACCCGTCCCTTGATGACGGCGATCATGGAGGCGCCTTATCCGCAGCCTTATCAGTATAATGCGATAACGTTGTTCTTCACGGCGAGGGCGCTCGGCTTCGGGCTAACCGCCGCCTATGGCGCCCAGGCGGTCGCGACTATCATTTCCATCGCCATAGCGGTCTGGCTCTGGCGGCCGGGGCGCCAGGTCTCGCATCAGGAACGCGTGGCGCTGACCGCTGTCCTTGCGATCCTTGCCACGCCCTACGGCTACACCTACGACACGATCGGTCTGGCCGTCGCTGTCGCCATGCTGGCCGCGATGACGTCAAGGCCGCCCCGGCTGATACTCGCGATTTGCTGGCTCTGGCCTTTCGTCACGCATTACTTCACCTGGGGCGGATATTGCGTTGCCGTCCTGGTGCCATTGTTTCTCGCGCGTGGATGCTGTCTACGATATGGACGGGAAGCCGGAAGGCTGAAATCTCCGCAAAGCCGTCGCTGGCGTAGCGGTTCAGGGCGCAGCCGTTCTGGGGCAACTGCCCCGGCGATTTTCCGTCTGGCATAGCGCAAGGAAGAGGGCTTCCGCGTCCCGAATTTTCAGCGATCCAGATTGGATCGTGGCGCGAAGGAGCTGCCTCGCAGATGTGAAGAATGGCGATCCGGCGTCGGGCGCGGCCTCACAGCTTCCTCAGCGCCACTTCCTCGATCAAATGGTTGGCGCCTTTGCGCAGGATGAGATCGGCCCGCGCCCTGGTCGGCAGGATGTTCTCGCGCAGGTTCTTCAGGTTGATATTGGCCCAAAGCCCCTCAGCAATGGCCCGCGCGGCATCCTCGGAAAGCTGCGAATAGCGGTGGAAGAAGGAGTCCGGATTGCGGAAGGCGGTCTCGCGCAGCCGCATGAAGCGCTGGATGTACCATTGGTGGATCAGCTTCTCGTCGGCATCGATATAGATGGCGAAATCGAAGAAGTCTGACAAGAACGGCACGATCTTGCCGTCCTTCGGCAGCTTGCCCGGCTGCAGCACGTTGATGCCTTCGAAGATCAGGATGTCGGGACGGTCGATGGTGACGAACTCGCCGGGGATGACGTCATAGGTCAGGTGCGAGTAGACCGGCGCGCGGACGCTGCCTTGCGCCGATTTGATGCCGGACAGGAATCTCAGCAGCGCGCCGACATCGTAGCTCTCGGGAAATCCCTTGCGCTCCATGAGGTTCTCGCGGCGCAGGATCTCATTGGGCAGCAGGAAGCCGTCGGTGGTGATGAGATCGACCTTGGGGCTCGACGGCCAGCGCGCCAGAAGCTCCTTCAGCACACGCGCCGTGGTCGACTTGCCGACCGCGACCGAACCGGCGATGCCGATGATGAAAGGCGTCTTGACGATGTCCTGCGCCTTGAAGAAGGCCTGGCGCTGCCTGAACAGCAGCTGGCTCGCCTCGACATGCGCCGAGAG
>NZ_RZSA01001290.1:0-1514 GCF_003998075.1 Mesorhizobium sp. M2A.F.Ca.ET.037.01.1.1
GCTCTACGAGCGCTTCGCCGAGATCATTCGAGCGGGCGCTTCCGATGTCGACCTCGCGCCACTTCAGCACGTGGCCGACGCGTTCATGCTCGGCAAGCGCAATCTGGTCGAGGCGTTCTTCGACTGAGTCGGCGAGACTGCATCACTCGACGATCGCAATCGCAAAGCCGTCATAGCCTTTGGCGCCAACCGTCTGGATGGCGGTGCCGTCCAGCCGCTTGTCGCCGCCGATGAACGAGAACGCCGCACGGGCGCCTTCGACATTGACGTCGAGGCCATCTTTATTGAGCACCGCACCGTCGCGGATGACGTTGTCGCAGACGATGACCGTGCCAGGGCGCGACAGCTTCATCGCCCAGTCAAGATAATTCGGGTTGTTGGGCTTGTCGGCGTCGATGAAGATCAGGTCGAATGGCCCGGCACTTTGGTCGACCAGCGCGGCGAGCGACTGGAGCGCCGGGCCGACCCGCAGGTCGACCTTGCCGGAAACCCCTGCCCGCTCGAAATTCGAGCGCGCGACCCTGGCGTGGTGGGGATCGAGTTCCAGCGTCACCACCTTGCCGTCCGCCGGCAGTCCCCTCGCCATCCAGATGGTCGAGTAGCCGCCGAGCGTGCCGACCTCCAGCACGGTCTTCGCGCCGCGGATGCGCACCAGCAGCGACAGCAATTTGCCTTGCGCGGCCGAGACATCGATGGCCGGAAGGCCCTGGTCGCGGTTGGCCGCAAGCACGGCGTCCAGCACGCGGTCCGCTTCGAAAAGCGAGGAAACGATATAGTCGTCGACTGCCGTCCAGGTCTTGCTGCTCATAGCTCTTCCTCGTTGCATGAAGCCAGATCAGGATCACGGCTAAGAGCCATCATCCCGATCCGGCTTCTTTGTTGGAGCATGATCTTTCTCGAAAACCGGTACCCACTTTTCGGGATCATGCTCTGAATGCAAAAAGGGGCCCGCGTAGGCCCCTTCTCGTCGTTTCTCATATCATGCCGCTTACTGCGCGGCGTTGACCATGTCGGTCAGCATCGGGTCGGCGACCTCGACACCGGAGGCCTTGCGGCGCTCGTCGATGATGAGCTCGTCGCGCGAGGTGGCGATGCGCCTGATCTGGCTCATCGTGCCGCCAGTGCCGGCCGGGATCAGACGGCCGACGATGACGTTTTCCTTCAGGCCCTGCAGCATGTCGGTCTTGCCGGCAACCGCAGCCTCGGTGAGCACCCTGGTCGTCTCCTGGAAGGAGGCGGCTGAGATGAAGGACGGCGTCTGCAGCGAGGCCTTGGTGATGCCGAGCAGCACCGGCTGACCTTCGGCCGGCTTCTTGCCGTCCTCGATCAGGCGCTCGTTGACCTCTTCCAGCTCGATCACGTCGACGTGGTCGCCCGGGATGTAGGTCGAGTCGCCCTGCGTGGTGATCTCGACCTTCTGCAGCATCTGGCGAACGATCACCTCAATGTGCTTGTCGTTGATCGACACGCCCTGCAGGCGGTAGACCTCCTGGATTTCGTTCACGAGGTAGGAG
>NZ_RZSA01001291.1:0-1513 GCF_003998075.1 Mesorhizobium sp. M2A.F.Ca.ET.037.01.1.1
ATACTTCGCCGGCGTGCAACGCGCCGAAGCCCGGTCGGTTGCAGCTGCTCTAATAAATATCCGGGTTCATGAAGTTGCGGGGACGAAGTAAGGCGCTGGATTCGCCGCCTTGGTCCTGCCCATGCCCTGTCCGGGCTGCCAACCCTGGCAACTCGCCGGGAACATGGACCGCGCGAAATCGTTGTCTTGCCGAAGGGGCCTTGAAACTCAAGGAGGCAGCGATGAAAAAGCTTCTGCTTGCTTCGATGATCGCCATCGCCTCGGCGTTTGCGATCGCGCCGGCCAGCGCCGGCGGCGTGCAACTCGGTATCGGCATCGGTCCGGGCTATGATGACGACTACTACAACGATGACTACAGCCCATATTATCGCCATCACCGGTATTACCGGCACGTCTATGACGACGACTACTACACCCCATACCATCGTCGTTACGTGGTTCGGTATCACAACCGGTATGACGACAATTGCCGGGTCAGGATCGTGAAGCACTGGCGACATCATCACCGCGTCATTGAAAAGATCCGTATCTGCGAGCGCTGACCCGCAGCACCGGCCCAACTCCCGTGTGGGGAGATGGGCCGGACGCGACAGCAATGGCGTCGACCCTGGGCAATACCGGGTAGAACCTCTGGTCGCCGCGCCGTGGCAACGCTCCATGCCGCTGGCGGCGGCTTTCTCCTCCTCGATACTCCGGGAAATATTAGCGATCGGGAACATAGGCCTCCCGCCGCGCGTTACCCGATAATCAGCCTTCAGGAGGAGGTTGCCATGAAAAAACTTCTACTTGCTTCGGTGATCGCAGTCGCGTCGGCGGCGTCCACGGTAGCGCCGGCGGATGCGCACGGCTTCCTCGGTCTCGGTTTCGGTCCGTTCGGCGGCTCTCCGTTCTACGGCGGTCCGATGTATGGCGGTCCGTTCTACGACTATGGCGGCCGCTACTACGGCCCGCGCTACTACGACGACTATTATCCCAGCTACTACCGGCACCACAGGTATTACTACCGGCACCACTACAGGCACCATCACAGGCACCACCACAGGCACCACCACAGGCATCACCACGGGTACTATTACAAGTACTAGGCGGTGGGCGACTGGCGCACGGCAGAAGCGGCATTGACCAGACGCAAGCGTGGCCGCGCTTCGCGGTCGTCATCCTAGGGCGGAGCAAGGAGCGAAGCGACGCGCGCAGACCCTAGGATCCATGCAGTGCTGCCACGGCGCAGAATTCTGATCCGTGGCATTCCTCGGCCCACGTCACGGCATGGATCCTTGGGTCAAGCCCAAGGATGACGAAGATGGTTTGGGCCTCTTTCGCCAGCTTCGCGCAGCGCCTTGCAAATCCCCGCCAAAATGCCATCTAAATCACCGGCATCCAGGAGAATCACGTGACGCAGCGAAGCGGCAGCGCCGACCTGCCGCTGCATGGCGGGCGGGTCCCGAAATGGCTGGGCGAGCGCATGACCAAGCTCGGCGCGGTGCTGTGCGAGGCGATCATCCACCATTACGGC
>NZ_RZSA01001292.1:0-1510 GCF_003998075.1 Mesorhizobium sp. M2A.F.Ca.ET.037.01.1.1
GCGAATAGCAATGCACGCATTCCAGCGCCGCGGCGACGCGCAACGCCGCGTCATTGTCGGCCGAAAACAGCGCGGCACTTTCCATGACCAAGAAAGGCCGCAGCCGCTTGCCGCCGTTGAGCACGCCATGCCGCATCGCCGCCATCAGGCGCTCGGGCCGCGCGATCTCACCGGTGAGCGGACGCGCGTCGAGAATCCGGCGCAGCTCGGTCTCGACGGCAGCGGCGCGCAGGAAAAGCGCGGTTTCGAAGGCGATCTGGTCGTCTTTGCTCATGGCCGGGAGCGGTAGCCGACACTCAGACATTGCGCAAGCAGGCGCGCGCCTTTATGCCGGAGGGGGCGAGGCACGGGTGGGACGGCTTGACGGAACCGATCGTCGAACATGGAAGCGAAGGGCTGGACATGGCGCGCTCGCGGCGCCTGAGCCGCGCCAGTCTGAGGCGCATCGGCCGGCGCTGCCTGGTCGTCGCGCTCGTGCTGGCGGCCATTCCGGTCGTGCTCACCTTCCTCTACCTGCCGTCCTTCGTGCATCCGATATCGACCCTGATGCTGAAGGACCTCGCGACCTTCTCCGGCTACGACCGGCGCTGGGTGTCGATCGATGACGTGGCGCCCGTGCTGGCGCATTCGGTGATCATGTCGGAAGACGGGCAGTTCTGCTTCCATCGCGGCGTCGATCTCGGCGAATTGCGCGGCGTGGTCGATGACGCTCTGGCCGGCGAGGCGACGCGCGGCGCCTCCACCATCACCATGCAGACGGTGAAGAACCTTTTCTTGTGGTCGCGGCCGCTTGGCAGCGTGCGCAAGGTCGTCGAGTTGCCTTTAGCCGTCTATTTCGATGCGGTGATGTCGAAGCGGCGGATCATGGAGATCTATCTCAACATCGCCGAATGGGGCCCGGGCATCTACGGCATCGAGGCCGCCGCGCGGCATCATTTCGGCGTCTCGGCCAAGCAGTTGTCGCGCAGGCAGGCCGCTCTGCTCGCCGTCAGCCTGCCCAACCCGATCGCGCGCAATCCGGCGAAGCCCGGGCCGGGACTGAGGCGGCTGGCCTCGCTGATCGAGCGGCGCGCCAGCCGGTCCGGCGCCTATGTCGGATGCCTGGATTAGGGCGTGATCCCGAAAAGTGGGAACCGGTTTCGGAAAAGATCACGCTCCAACGAAGACTTGGACCAGGACGGCGTTTCGACGAAACGGCATCCTGATCCAAGCGAAGCGGCGCCGGCTCAAAAAAATTCGCGGCCAGCGCTGGCCAAAACGGCGCAAGGCGTGTATAGGCACCCGACTTTCTCAGATTATGGCCTCGATGCGGCCCTTTCGCGAGGGTTGCCGGGGCATTTTGACCATGTAGTGGAGCATATCCATGGCCGTTCCAAAAAGAAAAACCTCTCCGTCGAAGCGCGGCATGCGCCGCTCGGCCGACGCCCTCAAGGCCCCGACCTATGTCGAGGACAAGAATTCCGGCGAAATGCGTCGCCCGCATCACATCGACCTGAAGACCGGCATGTAT
>NZ_RZSA01001293.1:0-1509 GCF_003998075.1 Mesorhizobium sp. M2A.F.Ca.ET.037.01.1.1
GAGTGAGACCGGTGACCTTGCGGATGGCTTCGATCAACCGCTTCTCTTCGCCCGGCCAGGCGGCAAGCTGCAGGATCGAGCCCGGCCGCGTCTCGGACAGGATGACGTCGACGCCATGTTCGAAATTGCCGTGCGAGCCGGGATGATACTCCGGCTCTAGCGGCGACTGGCGTTCGGGCAAATGCTGCTCAGCCATGCATGCGGCTCCCGTCCGGGTCGTAGAAATGGTTGGAGACGATCTCGACCGGCCCGAACCGGTTGCGCAGCGGATCCGAGACGAAGGCGCGGGTCCCGTGCCGCGCCTTGCCGCCCTTGACCAGGGCGAGCGCGATATATTTGCCCAGCGCCGGTGAGTAACAGCAGGCGGTGATGTGGCCGAGCGAATCGTGCGGATTGGCTTCGTCCAGTTCCTCGACGATATGTCCGCCGCCGTTGAGGGCTCGGTTGTCGAGGGCGATCAGCCCGACCAGCTCGAGCCGGTCGGGGGCAATCAGGCCTTCGCGGTCCATCATGGCCGAGCCGATGAAGGGCTTCTTCTTCGACAGCATCCAGTCGAGATGGAGGTCGCGCGCGGTGGTGCGGCCGTCGATCTCGGCGCCGGTGACATGGCCCTTCTCGATGCGCATCGTGCCCAGCGCCTCGAGCCCGTAGGTGACAAGGCCAAAAGGCTTGCCGGCCTCGATCAAGGCTTCCCAGACGAGGGTGCCGTAACCGGCGCCGGAATAGACCTCGAATGCCATTTCGCCGGAAAAGGACAGCCGGCAGATCATCACCGGCACGCCGGCAATCCGGCCATGGACGATGCCCATGAAGGGCAGGGTGGCATTGTCGACGGCAGTGCCTGTGACGCAAGCGGCAAGGATGGCGCGCGCGTTCGGGCCGCCGATCGCTGCCCCGGCCCACTCGTCGGTGACGGAGGTGACGGTGACCTTCAGCTCCGGCCAGATGACGTCGAGGAAATATTCCAGATGCTGCATCACCTTGCCGGCATTGGCGGTGGTGGTTGTCATCAGGAAATCCTGCTCGCCGAGCCGCCAGGTGGTGCCGTCGTCGAAGGCCAGTCCATCCTCGCGCAGCATCAGGCCGTAGCGCGCCTTGCTGACGGCCAAAGTGGAAAACATGTTGGTGTAGACGCGGTCGAGGAACTCGGCCGCGTCCGGCCCTTGCACCGCGATCTTGCCCAGCGTCGAGACGTCGACGATGCCGGCGCTGTCGCGCGTGGCGCTTGCTTCCCGCACATAGGCCTGCTCGACCGTCTCGCCGGGGAGGCCATAGATCATCGGGCGGTACCAGAGGCCGGCCGAATACATCCTTGCGCCATTGGCGATGTGCCAGTCATGCATCGGGGTCAGCCGCTCGGGCTTGAGGTCGCCGAAGCGCTCTGCCGCCAGCGAGCCGATCGATACCGCCGTGTAAGGCGGGCGGAAGCGGGTCGTGCCGACTTCGGGGATAGGCTTGCCGAGCGCCTCGGCCATGATGGCGAGACCCGGCACGTTGGAGTTCTTGCCC
>NZ_RZSA01001294.1:0-1507 GCF_003998075.1 Mesorhizobium sp. M2A.F.Ca.ET.037.01.1.1
CACCTGCGCCGTCACGGCGGAGGCGGTGCGCCAGGCCAAGCAGGCGATCCGCAAGGCGCGCCGCGAGAACCCTTCAGCTCGCATCATCGTCACCGGCTGCGCGGCGCAGACCGAGCCGCAGAACTTCGCCGCCATGGACGAGGTCGACCTCGTGCTTGGCAATGAGGAGAAGCTCAAGGCGAACTCCTACCGCGCACTGCCCGATTTTGGCGTCAACGACACCGAGAAGGCGCGCGTCAACGACATTTTCTCGGTGCGCGAGACGGCGAGCCACATGGTCGACGCCATCGAAGGCCGCGCGCGCGCCTTCGTGCAGGTGCAGAACGGCTGCGACCATCGCTGCACCTTCTGCATCATCCCCTATGGCCGCGGCAATTCGCGTTCCGTGCCGATGGGCGCCGTGGTCGAGCAGGTCAAGCGCCTTGCCGGCAACGGCTATGCCGAGATCGTGCTTTCCGGCGTCGACATGACCAGCTTCGGCGCCGACCTGCCGGGCAGCCCTAAGCTCGGCAAACTGGTGAAGACCATTCTGCGCCAGGTACCGGATGTTAAGCGGCTCAGGCTGTCCTCGATCGATTCCATCGAGGCCGACGACGACCTGCTCGACGCAATCGCCACTGAACAGAGGCTGATGCCGCATCTGCACCTGTCGCTGCAATCGGGCGACGACATGATCCTGAAGCGCATGAAGCGCCGCCATCTGCGCGACCAGTCGATCCGCTTCTGCGAGGACGTGCGCAAGCTGCGTCCTGAAATCGTCTTCGGCGCCGACATCATCGCCGGCTTCCCGACCGAGACCGAGGCTATGTTCGAGAATTCGGAGAAGATCGTCGAGGAGTGCGGGCTGACGCATCTGCACGTCTTTCCGTTCAGCCCGCGCGAAGGCACGCCCGCGGCGCGCATGCCGCAGGTCCGCCGCGAGGTGGTGAAGCAGCGCGCCGCGCGACTGCGCGCCGCCGGCGAGGCCGCTTATCGCCGTCATCTGACCTCGCTCCCCGGCACGCGGCAGTCGATCCTGATCGAACGCGACGGGCTCGGCCGCACCGAAGGGTTTACGTTGGCCACGATTAGCACCGGCGCGCCCGGCGAGATCGTCGAAGCCATCATCACCGGCCATGACGGCGCCCGACTGATTGCGGCCCCGCTTGCCGCGCAAGCCGCCTGAGACTGCGAGACGCATGGCTGGTTTTTTCAAGAAGATATTTTCGTTCGGCAAGAAGGAGGTCGTCGAGGAGCGCGTCGACGAGGCCGCGCCCCTGCCGCCGATCAAATGGGATCAGCTGGACGCGCTGAAGCCGGAGGCCGATCAGGCCGCCCCGGAGATTCTGGCGCGCGAGCAGGAGCCAGCACCCCACCCTCCCCTCGATGGGGAGGGTCGCCACGAAGTGGCGGGGCGGGGTGACAGCGCCGACGTGGGTCACCCCCGAGCCGCGCTAGGGACCTCCCCCATCGAGGGGGAGGTAGGGGCGGCGCACCAGCCGCCCCCTGAAGAGCCGAAGTCCGAGCC